>JBBINE010000011.1:0-27729 GCA_037444025.1 bacterium
TCTTTTTAAAATAAAAAACTTTCTTTTTTTCAAAAAAGTAAAAGAATATCCTCCAGTAATTTCTTCGCTGGAGATAAAAAATGGTTCAATTAGGGAAATAAATATAACCACCACCTCTCTTTCTATTAAAAATGGATTAGTTGATAATATTGAGGGTATTTATTTTTCCATTATTCTTCCTGAAAATTTCGATAAAAATAAAAATTATGATCTTTTGGTTTGGCTTCACGGTGGTCCTCATAGACAATCTTCGTTAGGTTTTCATCCTTATTTAAGCTACGGAATGTATGATTATTTATTAGAAAAAATAAGAGAAGAAAATTTCATTATAACGAAAATAGATTATGTTGGTAGTTTTGGTTATGGAAGAAAATTTGCTGAAGATTTAAAATTTAATATAGGAAAAAAAGATGTCGAAAGTGTTTTTAAGGTGATTGAAAAAATTAAAGCTGAATATTCCATTAATAAAATTAATCTTATGGGAATAAGCTATGGAGGTTATTTATCTTTAAAAGCTATATATGAACATCCTGAACAAATTGAAAGAGCTATCTCGATCAATGGAGTTACTGACTGGTGGACGTTAATAAACAATAATCCTTCCAGTATTTTTAAAATTTTTTTTGAAAGCAATGATTACGATACAAACAAAAAATATTATAATCAAGCTTCTGTTTTTCTGGAACCAGAAAGATTACGAAACAAAAAAATTTTGATTATTTATGGAGAAAAAGATTCTACTGTTCCTGTCTCTCAAGAAAAACTTTTCCTAGAAAAATTTAACGGCATCGCTAATCTATCAGTACTTTCTTTTCCAAAAGAAAAACATGTATTTTACTCAATCGAAAATTGGGAAAATCTTTTACAGAAAATAAAAAGTTTTTTAACTGATTAAAAGCTAAGTATTATTTATCTTTTTAGAAACAACCTTAATATAACTATTAGGAAAAGAGTGGATATATCCATTATCATCTTTGATATAGGTTCTCCTTAACGTTATATCCACTACTTCACCTTCAATTTCACCTATTTTTACTCTATCTCCTATGTAGTAAATCCTATCTAAAATAATAGAAACTCCACTAATAATATCGGAAATCAAAGCTTGTCCTGATAAACCAACTAAAACTCCTACAATTCCTAAACCAGTTAAGATAGAGGTTATTTTTATTTTATACATAGAAAGAACTATCATCAGAACTATTATAAAAACAAATAGACTTTTAACGCTCTTAATAAAAGAGAAAGCTGTCATAATTTTATTTTCTTTTCCTTGAGAAATTTTATCAGTAAATCTATTGCGAAAAATTATAAATATAAAAACATTAGCTAAATTATTAACAATTAAAGCCAAGATAATGATCATAATTATCTTAATCTCTCTTAAAGAGAATAAATATTTTAGACTATCAAGATATATCATAATTTTATTATATCTTAGTAATCAGAAAAAGTTAAATCAAGTTTTTAAAGAATTTAACTTTAAGTAATAATTACAATAATCACAATTTGGATTAAAGTCAGGAATTTTTTCCTGGTTTAGAAGTTCATAAATTTCAAATATGGTTTTTTCTACCCAAAAATCATCACCTTCATATGGAATCAAAACAACATCAAATTCAAGTTTAGCATCAAAGGCTTCTTTATCTTTTAAAGCATTAACGTAAACAAAATAAGCTGTGTTAGATACATTAAAATAATTTTTTCTAAAAAGCCATTGATAAATTTCAACTTCTCTTTTATAGCTATCTTTATAACCACCACCATCAAGACTAATCTTTTCTGAGGTGCTTGTAGCTTTATAATCAATAATATAAATTAAGTTATTATCATCTTTCCAGATATCGTCAACCTTGCCATAAATTAAAAAATTGGTTTTTTCATGAAAATAAGAGATACCCTTATTTCTCCACTCTTTAAGTTCACTATGATTATAAGGAACTAAATTTAAATTGTATTTTTCTAAAAGAGGATGATTCTCATCTTTAACTCTATAAATATCAAATTCTTTTTTTAATAAATAATCTACAGCGTTGTTGAGGGTAAAAGGAGGAGTTTTTGGTTTAGAAATGCCTAATTTAACATCTAAATAAAAACAACGATGACAATTGATAAAATCATCAATTTTACTTCTACTTAGTTCAAAAATCTTATCTTTCCCTTCATAAATTCTTTGTTTGTAAGCCATATTTAATTCTTTTTAAGTATTATAGTTCTATTTTTACCTTCTCTTTTTGCTTTATACATCGCTTTATCAGCATTATTTATCAATTCCTTCAATGTTTCCTCTTTTTCATAGGAAACAACCCCAAGACTAATAGTAAATTTTATATTTTTATTTTTAAATTTGACATTTATTTTCTCGATTTTTTTTCTTAATCTTTCAGCTACCTCATAAGCTGAATCTATATTGCATCCAATTAATAAAATAGAAAATTCTTCCCCCCCTATTCTACCAATAATATCAGATTTTCTTAATTCTTTTTTCAACACTTTAGCTAATCTTGAAAGAACTAAATCGCCACATTGATGTCCAAAAGTATCATTTATTGATTTAAAATTATCCACATCAAGAACTATAACAGAAAGAGGTATTTTATATATTCTTCTTCTTTCTTGAGATATTTTTCTTTGATAAGATAAAGTTTTAAATATTTTTTCTCCTTCATTAAAAAATCCTCTTCTATTATAAACGCGAGTAAGTTCGTCATAATAAGCTAAAAATTCTAATTTTTTTATTTTTTTTAATAAGCTTTCTATCTTCATCAGATTCGATCTTTGCTTTTTTGTTTTTAGCTAAATTCGAATATCTCTTTCTAAATAAAAGAGTTAAATATCTTTTTAACTATAAGATTAAAAGGAAGTATTAGTAGTAGAAGTTGCTATTTCTTCAACATGCTCAGCTATAATAAACCAAAAACCACCTTCAAGATTCATAAAACCATAACGACCCGTAATACGAACATCTTTATTTTCATTATTTTTAAGCATTTTCAAAACTTTACTATCAGCTGCTTTTACTAAATAATAACGATAATAAGGCTGAGAAGTTGAAGTAACATAAGGAGAAGTAGGAGTAGAATCAGTAATTAAAACTCTTAAAACATGAGTGCCCCACATATAAATACTCGCACCTTGAGCAGTAAGATAACCGCCTAAAGTTCCATATGAAGTACTAGTTGAAAATTTTAAAATAGGCTGAGTAGCAGTAGAGGTAGGTAATCCCGGTCTTTTAACTTTTGGTATTTTAGGACCAACAGGAACAATAGGTTTTACTGGCTTAACTGGTTTTACTGGCATTGGCTTGACAACGGGAAGATAAGAATTTTGAAGTACTACTGTTCTTATTTTTCTTACAATTAAAGCATTGATGGCATAATTATCTCTTTCCATAAAACCATATACATTAACTACATCACCTGTTTTGAAATCATCTAAATTTAATCTTTGTCTGTTTCGAGCTAATAAAATAGTGTCATTAGAAATAGCGACTGTAAGAGTACTTTTTTTCAAAGAAGTTCTTAAAGAAAGAGGACATAAAACACTGGTATTACTTTCTTCACTTTGAAAAAGTTTACAAGTCCAAAAATTATACCTCGTTACTAAAAATACTGCTCGATAACCCTCCTGATTTTTAACAACATCTCTAATAATCAAATTGTTTAATTGAACTATAGCATCATCTGACTGATTTTCGTCAGGAAGAGGGATAGGAAGAAAATCACTACCCCCACCCATAGGTTGACCAAGGGTAGATGTAGGCGGAATCAAAACTGAATTTTCTAATGGCTGAATAATTTCTCTTACTGATTTATCAACTGGTTCTTCCACTGATGTTGAGATAGACTCTAATGATTGAGATAGAACAGAATAGGAAAATCCAAAAATAGTAATCAATAAAGATAAATAGAAAAAAGAGTATTTTTTCATTTTGTTAATTAAAATGATATTAAAAACGACCAAGATATTACAGGCTTTAATAACGACTTTTTATGTTATATTATTATAAATCAAATTTAAAATTTTTCCTAAACAAAACCAAAAAGTTAACTCAAGATATTAAAAATGACATGTTCTATATTTTAGCCAAAACTCAAACCTATTTCAGGGAAAACCCCAACGCTGACTTTTAGTCTGCCGCCTGCGGCGGGGCGAGGCGAAAAACTCGTCGTGTATAAACTGGCGGAGGGGGTGGGATTCGAACCCACGAGTCCTTTATACAAGGACGCAGTTTAGCAAACTGCTGCCTTAACCACTCGGCCACCCCTCCTTTAATCTACTATAAAAGAAACTTTAACCGTCACCATTACTTCTTTCTCGATAGTATTAACATCATAGGTTCCATAATCGGATATTTCTACGGAATTAGGAGATAAAACTTGAACTACGCCCATACTTGCAGATTTAACCGATTTAATTTTTTTACCTGTTGCCGAAGCAATCTTTGCGGCTCTTACTTTTGCGTCTTCAATAGCATTTCCAAGTAAATCAACCCTTAGTTGTGGTAATTTAGAATAATAATACTCTAAGGAAACAGTGGAAAAGAAAACTCCTCTATCTATTAACTTTTGCACGTTTTGAGCTATATTGGAAATTTTATTTACTTCTTCGGAATTTATTTCTACGGTCTGTCTTAAGATATATTCTCTGGTCTGCGATGAATTCTCATTATAAACCTGTTCCATAAACACTGGGGAAATAGTTATTTCTTTTTCATCAATACCATTTTCTTTTAAAAATTTTATTAATTCTTCTTTGTCTCGAGACATTTGAAGATAGCCAGATTTTAATTCTTTATCTAAAACTCTTCTAAAAAATTCACCCCTCCATTTAACTTGATCAGAAATAACCCGAGTACGAGTTGATCCAACCACAGTCAAGACATTATCTTGTTTTTTTATCTCCACTAAAGATCTAGAGATGAACAAAGAACTCAAAACAAGTGAAAATCCTAAAATTAAAGAGGGAATAATTATTCCTTTTGACCTCAATATCTCCATAATTAGAATTATAACACATTTAATACATTTTAAAAAACTTTCAAATTACTTAGCTAATTTAAAAGATCATTATTACTCTTTGTATCTTATTTTAAAAAATCTATGCTTTCCTACCTTAAAAAAAGTCCCATCTTTTAATCTGATGTTTTTGGCTGTAGCCAAGTTAATCTTTTCCCCGTTAACTTCGACAGCACCAGAAGCAAGAAGATGACGCGCTTCACTTTTACTTTTTGTTATTTTAAAATCAAATAAAAAATTAATTAAAGAAGAAAAATTGTATGTAGAATTAACCGTAATCTCAACTGGAGAAGAAGGCATTTTTTTTTCTTGAAAAATATCTCTAAAATTATCTTGTGTTTTTTGGGCTAAATGTTCATCATAATATTCTTTAACTATTTCAAAAGCTAATTTTTCTTTAGCTTCTTTAGGATGACCAGATAAAATTTTTTTAATTTCTGCAGAAGAAAAATTAGTCAGGAGATCAAACCATTGCATCATACATTCATCGGGTAGACTCATTGTTTTACCATAAATTTCATCTGGGCTTTCACTAATACCAATATAATTCCCATAGCTTTTACTCATTTTTCTCTTATCTAATCCTAATAAAAGAGGCAACAAAACAATAACTTGTTTTTCTTGACCAAATTTAGATTGAAGTATTCTTCCCGTAATACAATTAAATTCCTGATCACTTCCTCCTAATTCAATATCGGCCTCAACATTAACACTGTCATACGCTTGAAGCATAGGATAAATTAACTCATGAAGATAAATAGGATTATTTTCTTTTAATCTATTTTGGAAATCTTCTCTTTCTATTATTTGCTGTAAAGTAACTTGAGAAAATAATTTTATTATTGAATTTAAATTTAACTTAGATAACCATTCAGAATTATAACGAATTTCTAAATTATCTTGTTTCAATATTTTACTAGCCTGTTTTAGGTAGCTCTTCATATTTTTTTTAACCTCTTGATCTGATAATTGTGGTCTGGTTATTTTTTTACCCGTAGGATCTCCTATTTTAGCAGTAAAGTCTCCTATAATCAAAACAGCTTTATGGCCAAGTTCTTGAAATTCTCTCATTTTTTTTAAAACCACAGCAAACCCTAAATGAATATCTGGAGCGGTAGGATCAATTCCTAGTTTAACTCTTAAAGGTTTTTGTTCAAGTAAAGATTTTTTAATTTTTATTTTTAATTCTTCCAAAGTAATTATTTTTGAACTTTTTCTTTTTATAATAGACACTTGCTTTTTTATTTCTTCCTCTAAGGTAATCATTTTATTGGTTAAGAATATCAATCAATCTGTTATATTTACTGACTCGTTCTCCTCCAAGAGGAGCACCTATTTTAAAAAATTCGCTTCCACAAGCTACACCTAAATCAATAATCCAATCATCGTTAGTTTCGCCACTTCGATGAGAAAAAATAGTAAACAAGTTGTTTTCTTTAGCCAGTTTAACAAATTGAAGTGTCTCATAAACAGTTCCTATTTGATTCGGTTTAACTATAACTCCATCAATAGATTCTTTCTCTAAAGCAATTTTTAGTCTTTCAGTGTTAGTTGTGGTTAAATCATCTCCAATAACTTTGAAATTAAAATTTTTTCTTAGTCTAAAAAAATTATCAAATTCATTTTCTTTAAAAGGATCTTCCAAATATTTAACTCCAATTTGTTCTAAATTTTTATATACTCCAAACCAATCCATATCTTTCTCGATTTGATTACAAGCAATATCTAAACCTAAATCGAAATTGATAAATTCTTTTAAGTATAAGAGTGGTTCAAGATTATCATTAAAATTTGTAGAAAAAGCATTTTCGTCGTTATACCCCAAAGGTCGAGGAAGGGTATTTTCTAAATTTTTCATAGTTAAATTGATTTCTGATAATGTCTTTTCTTCAATACCATTTTTAGTTATCAACCAATATTCTTGAAAATCTAAATTATTAAAAGAATGAACCCCACCCCCCACGGTGTTGATTATTAAATTAAAAGGTATCTTTTTTATCTCTTGTTCAATATCTTTATAATGATTATCGGTTAATTCTGAAAACAGGGGATAAAATTCGTTATCATGAAAGTACTCTCTTTTTAAGTAACGGTAAAGTTCTAATTTTTCTTTTTTAGCCAACATTCTTAAAAAGGCAATCGAAAGTCCCAAAACAAAATTAGCTCCTAATTCCTCTTTGTTTTTTCCCGATTTTTCAATTAAAAAATTGTCAAACTCTATAGAAGTTTTAAAATCAATGTTTTTAACTTCTTGAAAAAAAGAGGGTAATTTTTTTTTAACCTCGTCTATGTTTAAACAAATCGCTTCATAATTACCTACACTTTTACCCATAGGAACACTAGCAGAAGCAAAAATTCCTTCACTTTCAATTAAAACTTCGAGAGTATCTTTTCCTCTTGAATCTAAAATCTTCTTAACTTTAATTCTCTCTATCTTCATTCTCAAAACTAGCTACCATTTCTATTGTTTTAAAAACGACATCTGGATTCACACTTATTGAGTCAATATTATTTTCAACTAAAAATTTAACTATTTCGGGAAAATCAGAAGGAGCTTGTCCACAAATACCAACATATTTATCTCTTTCTTTACATTTTTTAATAACTGTTTCGATCATTTTTAAAACAGCGTTATTTCTTTCATCTCCAATACCCACCAAAATTTCGTTATCTCTATCAATACCTAACACAAGTTGGGTTAAATCATTAGAACCAATTGACATTCCATCAAAAATTTCTAAAAATTCATCTACTAATAACACGTTGCTTGGAATTTCACACATAACATAAATTTTAGGTCTATTTTCAGTAATAAGTGAATTTATAATTTCAACAACTTTTCTTCCTTCTTCTGGAGTTCTGCAAAATGGAACCATAACACTTACATTTTCAAGTCCGATTTCTTCTCTTACTTTTTTAACAGCTAAAACTTCTAATTTAAATGATTCTATAAATTTTGAATGATAATACCTACTTGCTCCACGCCAACCAATCATTGGATTTTCTTCTTTGGGTTCATAAATTTCACCACCTAATAAATTTCTATATTCATTGGTTTTAAAATCAGAAAATCTCACAATAACCTCTTTGGGCCAAAAAGAAACAGCAATTTTAGCAATACCTTGGGCAAGTTTATCAATATAAAATTGTTTTTTATCTTGGTAATCCCTTGTTTTCTTATCTATCTCTTGTTTTATATCTTCTGGCAAATTTTTATAATCAAGCAAAGCATTAGGATGAATACCTATTTCACTGGCAATAATAAATTCTTCTCTTGCAAGTCCTACTCCCCTGATGGGTAAATACCATTTTTCCCATGCTTCATCTGGTTCTCCGATGTTAACATAAACTTTTGTTTTTGTCTCCGATATTTCTCCTACTGTATGCTCTATGGATTCATAAGCTAATATTCCTTCGTAAATTTTTCCTTCCAATCCTGAAGAATTATCAATAGTAATTTCATCTCCTGTTTTTAATCTTTCTAAGGCACCGTTAACTCCGACAATAGCAGGAACACCTAGTTCCCGAGATACAATTGCGGCATGACAAGTTCTACCTCCTTTCTCTGTTATTATTCCTTTGGCGATTTTCATTATTGGTTCCCAGTCTGGATCAGTCATTTCAGTAACTAAAATTTCTTCCTTTTGAAACTCGTTTATTTTTGAAGCATCTTTAATAACCCTAACTTTTCCACTTGTAATTTGATTGCCAATAGCTATTCCCTTTAAGATCGGTTCTTTCTTTTCTTTTAACCTATATTCATACCAAACATTTGTTTTTGTAGAATGTACTGTTTCCGGTCTTGCTTGAACAATATAAAGTTTATTTTCAATTCCATCCTTTGCCCATTCAACATCCATTGCTTTAGTAAAATGATTTTCAAGTAAAAATGCATATTCAGCTAAAATTCTTGCTTCATTATCGGTCAAACTAAATTCCTTTTTTTCCTCTTCTTTTGTTTCAATCTCTTTTGTTTCTTTTTCTCCATAAATTATTTTTTTAGTTTTTGCTCCTAATTTTTTAAAAATTAAAGGAAAGTTTTTATTTTTGTTTTTAAACACTATAAACTCATCGGGAACAACTTTTCCTTGTACAATTAATTCTCCTAAACCTAAAACAGAATTAATTACAATTACATTTTTTAATCCTGAGTCTGGATCAATGGTAAACATTACTCCTGAAGAGGCTAAGTCGGATCTTACCATCTTTTGAACACCAACAGAAAGTTTAACTTCAAAATGATCAAATTTTTTATCTTCTCTATAAGAAATTGCTCTATCAGTAAAAAGCGAACCAAAACAATCTTTTATTCTTTGAAGCAAATTATTTTCATCAACATTTAAATAAGTTTCTTGTTGTCCTGCAAAAGAAGCATCGGGTAAATCTTCAGCTGTAGCACTTGATCTTACAGCAACGGTAAAATTTTCTCCATATTCTTTTTTAAGTTCACTAAAGGCACTTAAGATTTCGTTTTTTAAATCTTCTGGAAAATTACCATTTCTTATTAAACTTCTTATTTCTTCACCCTTTTTGTGTAAATCTTCAATATTATGAGTATCTAGATCTTTTAAAACTTCTTTTATCTTTTCTTCTAAATTATTAAACTTTATAAAATAATCATAACCTTCTGAAGTAATAGCAAAACCATTTGGAACAGGAACTCCTAAAGGAACTAAATTTTGATACATTTCACCCAAAGCAGCATTTTTACCACCAACCAAAGATACATCCTTTATTGAAACCTCCTTAAAAAATTTTATATATTTCATTTTTTAACGATTTTTCATTAATTTAATTATAAATCTATTTTTCTCTTCTAAACCTTATTTTTATCATTTCACTAAAGTTATTGGTTTTCCTTCAGTAAAAGCTTTTATATTTTCAATTGTTGTATTTAAGATTCTTTCTACTGCTTCTTTGCTATTAAATGCATTATGTGGAGTAATCAAAACATTTGGCATCTTCATTAAAATATGATTTGCCCATAAAGTTTTTATCTCTTCTTCTTTCAATTTTTTGTTAGCTAAAATTTCTAGCTCTTCCTTAATCTCGTTTTCTTCTTCTAAAACATCTAAAGCTGCTCCTTTCAATATTTCTTCTTTTAAAGCAGAAATTAAAGCCGAAGTTTCAACGATCGCTCCACGAGCGGTATTTATCAAATATGCACCTTTTTTTATTTTTCTAATATTGCTTTCATTAATCAAATGATAAGTTGAAGAATTTAAACTTGTATGAATAGTAATAATATCAGAGTGCGCCAAAAGTTCTTCTAAATTTACATATTTCACCTCATATTCTCCAGCAAAACTTGTATCCTGATAAAGATCATAAGCTAAAATATTCAGTCCCAAAGATTTAGCTATTTTAATAACCTCCTTACCAATTTTTCCTGTACCAATAACTCCTAATGTTTTTCCATAAAGCTCTTCTCCTCTTAGGCTGCTTAAATCAAAACTTTCTGTTTCTTTTATTTGATCAATAGCATAATAAATTTTTCTCATCAAATTAAGCATAAGTCCTATAGTCCATTCAGCAACTGTTTTTGTCCCGTATTCAGGAACATTAGAAATTAGAATATTTCTTTCCTTACAAGAGTTTAAATCAATATGGTCATAACCAGTAGAACGAGTAGCGATAAATTTCAAGTTGGGGAGTTTTTCTAAAATTTCTTTGGTAATTTCAGAACAAATAAAAACACTTAAAATTTCAATATCTTTATAATTTTCAATATTTTCTAAACTTAATCTTTCTTGACTCAAAATTAATTCGTGGTTTCCCAATTCTTTTTCAATTTTTTCTTTCTCCCAGCCTTCTAATTCAAAAAATGCTATCTTCATTCTTTACAGCAATCAATTAATTTTTCGATTAATTTTTTAAGTGAAAATTGTTTTTCTTCTCGTTTATTAATTTTTTCAGATTTATCCGCACTATCCGTGTGTAATCCGTTTGAATCCACACTATTTTTCATTTCTTCTAAATTAATTATATTAAGTTTTATTCCCCAGAATAGACTAAAAAGTTCATAAGCTAAATCATAAACTTCTTTTGCTTCATCTTTTTTATTTTGAGAATAAAGCTTTATTCCTACTTCAATGAGTCTCATAGTTGCTGAAAGGGTATGTTTAGTAAAACACCAAAGCTCTCCTTCTGGTTTTCCAATTAATTTTTCCATCATTTTCTTTCTTATTTCTCTTACTTGATTTAAAAGATTAAAATATTCACTTTTCCCTGTTTTTTCAGCAGTAAAATAAAGATGCTCTTCCATGCTAATTAAATTCATAACCCCTAAAGCCAAATCTTCATCAGAAGAAAGATCAATAATTTTTTCTTTAAGTTCGTTAACTCTTTTAATTAATTCTTCTGATGATTTTATGTCCATTCAAAAAAGATATTGAAAAATTAAAAGTCCGGCTATTAGAAGAATTAAAGTTACAATTATTCTTTGAAATAAAATTGTTTTTCCTCCTCTTTTCTGTGTTATCCATCTACTTATATAAGGAGCAACAAAAACCAAAATTCCACCTAAACTCCCTGTAATCAAAGATTTGTCAATAAAAATAAATTTATCAATTCCAAAATTTTTCAAATATAAAGAGTAGTAATCAAGAATGTACCTTTTTGCGGTTAGATAAGACAAAATAAAAGTTAAAATGATTAAAACAAAATCTTGTCCTTTGAAGATCTTCTTTTTAATCAATCTATTCATCCATTCAGAAAAAGCAACAGCTAACGCACCAATTAAAAATCCCATAGCAATCTTTTTAACGCCAAGTTCATAACCCAAAAAAGTTATAGCTAAAACTCCACCAACACACAAAGGACAATGGGCAAAAGAAACTTCGGGAAGCAAAAACAAAATTAAAACTAAAAGATAAATTTTAAATCTACTCATATGGGCTTTAAATCTCCATAAAAATCTCATTTTTTCCATCTTCTTTAATTTGATAAATTTTCCAAGTTTCAAGTTTGACTCCACTCATTCCAGGAGAACCAGATGGCATTCCTGGAAGAGCAATTCCTTTAATTTTTGTTTTTTCAGTTAAAAGTTTCTCAATAGCTTCAAGAGGAATATGTCCTTCAGTAAAATAATTATCAATTAAAGTTGTATGACAACTCATTAAATCATAAGAAATTCCTAAATCAGTTTTTAATTTTTCTAGTTCTTCGTCAGAAACTTCTTTAACTTCAACATTAAAACCATTAGATTTTAAATAAACTGTATAATTTTCGCAACAACCACAAAGAGGAGATTTATAAATAACTGCTTTCATTCCTGAAAATTTACTTGGTTCAACCTTAACATTCCCTCTAAATAAAAAATAACCAAAACCTATACCTAAAATTAAAACCAAAATAAAAAGAATCGTTTGCTTTTTCATAATTTAATTATATTATATATTTACTAATTTGTTTTCTAATTTCGACCTAATCAAATTTTTTAATTAAGCTGAATAAAAAATCATTACGAATGCCCATATTTGGATCATCGAAAATATATCTAACAATTCCTTTTTTGTCGATGAGGAGATAGGTGTGTCCTGGATAAAGGCCGGGGTGCATTGACGAGGGTAGGGTTAAAATTCTAAATTTTTTTGAAGCAATACCACCGCGATCAAAAACAACAATTGCTTTAGCTAATTAGGGCATTTTCTTTACTGCTTCCTGCCACTCTTGTGGAGAATCAACAATAACCGAAAGAGAGATAGTTTCATCATTATTAAATCGATTATCTTTTGAAAAAGATACTATTTGCTGCCAACATGAAGGATAGCACATTGCTCCTTCATTAAAAAAGAGAACAATATTTTTGCCTTTAAGATCTTTTGAGGAATAAATTTTGCCTTCTTGATCAGCTAAAGAAAATTCTGGGGCTTTTTTACCAACAAGAGTATTTTCTTTTTTACCACTAAGATAAACTAAGCCAGTAACCAAAACAAAAGTACCAATAAAAAGAATGATAGATTTAATATTTTTCATATTAGTTTGCTTTTTCTTAAAAACATAGCATTAATAGCGACAATAATTGTGCTAAGTGACATAAAAACTGCTGCGAGTGCTGGTGAAAGCAAAGTTCCTTTAAAAGCTAATATCCCAGTAGCAAGTGGTAAGGCGAAAGTATTATATCCTGTAGCCCAGAATAGATTTTGAATCATTTTTTTATATGTTTCTCTTGAAAGTTTTATTAATTTAACAATATCTCTTGGATCATTTCTAACTAAAATTACTCCTGCAGATTCTATTGCTACATTTGTTCCTACTCCAATTGCTACTCCGACATCAGCTTGCATCAGTGCTGGGGCATCATTAATTCCATCACCAACCATCATAACTTTTAATCCTCTGTTTTGAAGTTCTTTAACTTTATTTACTTTCTCTTGAGGCAAGACTTCAGCAAAATATTCATCAATCCCAAGTTCTTTTGCTACTTTCTCTGCAACTTCTTTTTTATCACCAGTAATCATAGCTATTTTTACTCCCATATTATGAAGTTCTTTAACTGCAATCTTTGATTCTTCTCTAATTTCATCTTCCAAAACAATTGCTCCTAAAATGTTCTTGTCTTCAATTAAATAAACTATTGTACCAATGGTTTCAATCTTTGGAGCTGAAATATTTAATTCTTTAAGTAAATTTTCTCCTCCTAAATAATAAACTTTTCCATTAATTTCTCCTTTTACTCCTCTTCCAGTTAAATTTTCAAAATTTTTTACAGGCAAAATCTCAATATTTTCTTCTTTAGCTTTTTCTAAAATTCCTTGAGAAATAAAATGTTGAGAATATTGATTAAGAGATACGGAAATTTGAAGAATGAAATTACAAAATTTTGCCCGAGACTCATTCCGGCGAGCCGAATCGTGCTCCTTTGGAGCACGATGGTTGTGCAATGTGGCTTCGGAGGATGAGTCGAAAGCAAAATTTAAATATTTTTTTGTATCTATAATTTCTTTTACTTTAAATTTTCCAGTAGTCAATGTTCCAGTTTTATCAAATAAAACAACATTAATTCTTCTTGCAAGTTCCATTTGAATTCTATTTCTAATCAAAAATCCATTATGAATAGCTAAGCTTGTTGAGATTGCAACTACAAGAGGAACTGCAAGCCCTAAAGCATGCGGACAAGCAATAATCAAAACTGTCACTAATCTCTCTAAAGCAAAAGTTAAATCTTTTTGAAAAATTAACCACAAAACAAAACTTAAAGTTCCAACGCCAATAGCAATAAAAGTTAAATATTTTGCAAAAACATCTGCTAAAAGTTGAAGTCTCGATTTTGATTTTTGTGCTTCCTTAATTAATCTTTTAATTCCTGCTAAAAATGTTTCTTCTCCAATTTTTGTTACCTTAATCTTTAAAAATCCATCACCATTAATTGTTCCAGCAATAACTTCTGATCCCATCTCTTTAAATACCGCTTTACTTTCACCTGTTATCATACTTTCATTAACTTCTGAATTACCCTCAACAACAATACCGTCAGCAGGAATCTTTGAACCAGGACGAACTAATAAAATATCGTCAGCTTTAATTTCGTTAAGAGGAATTATTTCAGTATTAAAAGAATTTGTTTCGCGAGACTCATTCCGGCGAGCCGAATCGTGCTCCTTTGGATCACGATGGTTGTGCAATGTGGCTTCGGAGGATGAGTCGAGCGAATCAAATTCTCCTGTTTTTATTCTCTCTGCTTTATCTGGCAATAATTTCTCTATTTCTTGAAGCGCTTTTTGTGCTGAAGAAACAGATTTCATCTCAAAATAATGCCCTAATAGCATAATAGTAATTAAACTTGTAAGTTCCCAAAGAAAATTAGGTTTATCAACTAAAACAGCATAAATAGAGTATAGATAAGCAGAAGTTATAGCAATCCCTATTAAAGTCATCATTCCAAGATTTTTAAATTTAATTTCTCTGTAAGCACCAATAACAAAAACCCAACCACCATAAAAGAAAACAACAGACCCTAAAAACAAAGAAATCAAATCAATCCTAGGGACGTACGACGTCCCTATATTTAAATGAAATAAAACTATGGGGATTGTCAAAATTAAAGATAGCCAAAATTTTTTCAAAAAATCTTTTGCTTTATGTCCGTGATGTTTATCATATTCTTCATGTTCTCTGTCTTCTTTATGCTTATTTTCTTTTATCTCCATTAATTTCATTCCACATTCAGGACAATTTCCAGGCTCATCTTGTGGGTCAATACATCCCATGGGACAAACATACTTTTTCATTTCTTTTTTGAAAGTTTATAAATTTCGACCAATTCTTTAACCGCCTTATTTTCTTTTCCTTTTTTAAATTGTTCACTTACATGCTTTTTTAAATGATTCTCCAAAATCAAATCTTCAATACTCGAAAGAGCCTGTTTTATCGCCATAGATTGAATCAAAATATCAATACAATAAACATCTTTTTCTATCATATTTTTAAATCCTTCGATTTGCCCCTTGATAATATTTAACCTTTTAATTATTTTTTTCTTATCCATGTTTTTATTATACCCCATGGGGGTATACTATGTCAAATCGAGCAAAAATTACAACATAAACTAGATGTAAATTTAACCTTATATTTTAATATTAATACTTAGATCAAAAGTTATTAGTAATAAAAAAGACCCACGTGGGTGAAAGGAGAACAAAGCCCCGCGTGGGCCAAGATAATGTTTTTTAAAATCTAAATATATTATAAAAAAAAATTTTACCAAACCTAAATTTATTAAAAAAGATCCTGGGTGAGGGAAAGGGCAAAAACCCAGGATCTAAATTAATAAAATAAAATAAAATATATAAAATCCTATTATAAATTATAACCCACAACCAGCACCTCCTTGAAATTGAGGAATATTTAAGTTAGCCAGTTTTCCTTCCACATTATTTATAAAGCCAGAGATTGAAGAGTAATTTGAAGACATAACAATTTTTGGATCAACTTCTTCCCAGTCTTTTCCTTCAGTTAGTTTAAAGTAAGCAGCTATTTTTAAGTAAGTATCAGGAAACCAAAAAGAATTTAACTTTAATGCTAACTTATAAAGTTCATCTTCATTATATCCTTGACTGGCAGCAAGTTCTAATGCTCCTAAAAGTGCTGATCCATGATTGCAATCTTGAGCAAAAGTTGAATTATTACAACAAGGACGATAAGTATTTTGGGCAACTCTATAAACTATTTCTTCTTGCTGAGGAGTTAATTTAACTATTTCACATTTATTAAAATATTCTGCACCGTTATCAGCTTTTCCAAGCCACCAACCACCTGTTGAAGCTAAATAAGAAAGATCTCTTTCTGAAAAAGGAATATTTTTGTTGAATTCAGTTTTATTTGAAAGCCCTAAGGGCCAAAAAAGATTTAAAAGATATCCTGCTGTTTCTTGGTTAATTACAATTGGTTCATTATTTCCTTTTATTGCCCGTTGAATAAATTCTGGTACTTGATTATTATAAAGTTTGTTTAATTTTTCTAAGTCCACTACGCCACAGGCAACCATTTCAGTAACAATATTTCCTAAAACAAGTTTTGTCTTAAATCCTTCTTTAGGTAAAACCTTATTTTGTATTTGTGCTAAAAGAGTTTTATTACCTAATTCAGAAGAAGATTTATTTTTAGAGATATTAACAGAATTGTTGTTGTTCGAGTTAGAGTGAAATAAATTATTAAAGTTTTGTTCAGAAACACTTATAGGAAATCTAAATAAAACAAAGGATATTAACAATCCACTTAAAATCAAAGCAATAAATGGTAAAAATATTAAGATCTTATTTTCTCTCTTTAATTGTGTTTTGTTTACCGCTTTTTTAATAATTTCCAAGTTACAGCTTCTGTTTTTTCTACACCAACTTTCACATTCTTGAGCTAAACCTTCTTCTTCATAAAAATGTCCACATTCCTCACATTGAAAATAATTTTTATTCTCCTCTTGAATTTGTCTTACCATTTCTAACCTTTTTATACAAATAAAGAACTCCTAAAAATAAAATAATAAAAAGTAAAATTGGTATAACCAAAATAACAAAAGCATAGATTAAACTCATTGTTCCTAAAAACGGTGAAATATAATTCCAACCTTTCCAGGAATTCATCATCGGCATGCCCCAACCTCCCATCATCCAATATCCTCTTCTCATCATTGGCATAAAACCAGTTTGATTTCCATCACAACCTAAAAATCTTTTTCCCATATTGATGTGTATTAACTCTTCGCCTTTTTCCCCATGCATTTGTTTAATAATTTCATTCATTCTTAAATGATCATCTCCTCCAACCATTAAATCCATAACATATTCTCCAACAGAATGAAAATCTTCATCTTTAAGATCAGTGCATTTAACTTCTCCCTTTTGGGACTTTTCCACAATTCCCTTCCCTTTTTCAATTTCCTGACTCAATAAAGTATCATCCGTATGAGCAAAAACAAAAATTAAACTTAAAAATAAAGTTAAAATAATTAATTTTTTCATTGCTTTTATTATATCATTTCTTTCCACTTTTCAAAAATTCTCTTTAAGGAAATTAAATAGTTTGCTTCTCTTAAGTTTAAATTATATTTTTCTTTTATATCCCAAACCTCATTGAAAGCATTTAAAAGATAGTTTTTTAATTTTTCGAAAACTTCTTCTTTGATCCATTTTTTATTTTCAAAATTTTGAAGCATCTCTAAATATGAAACAGTAACTCCTCCGCTATTTGCTAAAATATCTGGAATAACTAATACACCTTTCTCATTTAAAATTTCATCTGCCTCGAAGGTTATTGGATTATTTGCCATCTCTAAAATTATTTTTGCTTTGATATTATTAACATTATCTTTATGAATAACGTTTTCAATTGCTGCTAAAACTAAAATATCAACATCAAGTTCTAAAATTTTTTCATTTGTTATATCTTTACCAAATCTTGAATCACAAACACCGCCTCTACAATAACACCCTGCAATCATTCCTTTTTCTTTTTTACATTCCATAATTAAATTAGGATCAAAACCTTCGCCGCTATAAATTCCTCCTTTGCTATCAGATAAAGCAACTAAAGTATAATCTTTTTCATATAAAAATTTTGCTAAATTAAATCCAACATTTCCAAAACCTTGAATTGCAACTTTTAATGGTTTTTCCAAATTAAGCTTATTTACAACTTCTTCTAAAATAATTTCTCCTCCTTTTCCTGTTGCTTCTTCCCTTCCTTCTGAACCACCATTGTCTATTGATTTTCCTGTAAAAGATGCTTTTAAATAATTTTCAGGTAAATTAATATTTTTTTCTTTTGATATTTTTAAATATTCATCGATCATCCAATCCATTATCTTAGAATTAGTATTTATATCAGGTGCAGGAATATCTTTATCTGGTCCAACAATATCATAAAATTTCCTTACATACTCTCTTGATAAATTTTCCAATTCTTTTTCTGTTAAATTTTTATGATCAATTTTTACTCCTCCTTTAGCACCACCCAAAGATAAATTAACTAAAGAATTTTTAAGTGTCATAAGTAAAGCTAATGTTTTTACTTCATCTTCATTAACTTCTGGAAAATATCTTATTCCTCCTTTATATGGCCCTAAAAAATTATTATGCTGAACTCTATAAACTTCAAAAATTTCTATTTCTCCATTTTCTTTTTTTAAAGTCAAATACGCTTTAAAAATTCTTTGAGGTAAAGAAAATACTTTCCAAAAATTTTCTATTTCGTTTTTATCAAATCCAAAAACTTCGACTAATAAATTCTTACTTTTTTCTAATTTTTTTAAGGTATCTTCGTAAATCATTAAAAAATTATGATAGTTTCTAAGGATTTTCAATTTTAATTTTTCCGACCTTAGTATCACTTAAACTAGCACATAAAATTGCTTCTTTTCCGTCTATTACTATTCCACCAGGAAAAAATCACATCTTTTGTTCTTTTTAATTTCGTTTTTCCTTGAGGAAAATCTTTTCTTTGTGCAATGATCTTAAAGTCTTTTGCTTTAAATTTTCTGGATCAAAAATAAAACTCATGGCTGAATAATGTAAATTTCCTTTTCTATCTTCATAAGCAAAATGGCCTAAAATCATAAGTTTTCCATTTTCTAAAAGATGAATTTCATTGAAACCAACCCATTCTTCCTTGGAAATAGGAAGATCAGTAATTTCTGCTTCATAAAAATTTTTAGAATTTAATTCATCTAAATCATTGATCTCTAAATATTCTATTCTTCCTTTTAAAAATTTATCTCCCTTTAGCCTTGTAAATATCCCGATCTTTTCTTTTTTTCTAGCAACTAATCTTATATCTTTCATCATAAGTGGTCCTTGGGCAAATTTATTCAAAGAAAAAATATCTTTGCCTCTATGAAATACAGTAAAAAATTCTGTAGGAGAAATACCTTCTTGATGTGGTAAAATATAAACAGATCTAACAACTAATTCATCATCAATTTTAGTAAAGAAAGGATCTTCTAATTCTAACTTAGAAAGTCCCCAGTCAATTTTTTTCCATATTCCATTTTCCCAAAAGAAGGGAGCTACATAAGAAACAAAAGTATTAATATTCTTTACTCTTGCTAAAATTATTTCTCTTTCCCCAATTTTAAAAGAAGCCGTTGGATTATAAACATTAAAATCTTTTTCTATTTCAAAAAAAAAGATTTTACCTTTATTTTTTTTAAGCTCCTTGTTTATTGATTCCATTCTTTCTTAAAAAATTCCTATTTATTTTTGCTTTTTCAATTACAACATTTTTTGTTCTTACAAATCTTTTAACTTCTTCTCTTTCAAAAAATTCATTTAATTTTTCATCAGAAACAAAAGCTCCTAAACTTGGAACTACCCGTTTTAATATACTAATTAAAACAAAATCACTCTTTCCTAATCCTCCTCCTTTTTCTTCAATTTTATTCCAATTTTCTTTTAACCAAGAAAAACCCCAATTTTTAGAAATTGAATTACTCGCCCAAGAAGTTAAAAGAAAAGGTATCTGACTAAACCTAACTTCTTCAGAAAAAGAAAATTCTAAAAGTTCTTTGAGCTTGTTTTCAAAAATAGTTTTTCCTAAAGCTAAAAGACATCTATTTTTCTCTTCAATAATATTCGTTTTCCTAAAATATTCTAAAACTTTTTTGAAATTTTCATTACTTATAAAAACAGAATTTGATAAAATTGAAAGTTTAATATCTGGATGAATAGAGTTTGGTTTTTTCAAAAATTCTTCAAATTTATTCTGACTCCAAGCTAAAATTTCTCTATTTTTAACTTTTCCCAAGGAAACGATTGCTTGTTCCCTTAATCTTATCTCAAAAGGAAGTTCCTTCTCTTTTGGTTCTTTTCCTAAAATATTTAAAGCTTGTAAAGAAAATTTTTCAACAAGCTCTTTTGATTTTTGATCTTCTAAATAATAATCAATATAGTTCAAAATCCCTAAAACTTCAGAGTAAACAAAAGGATAAATTTTTTCCTTGTTTAATAAAACTTCAAAAATTGTAAAAAGCTCATTTAATTTTTTTTCTCCTTTTTTAACTAAATACCAAAAATCATGAACTAAATGTAAAATGTCAATTTCAGAAAGATTTTCTAAATTCTCTAAATTTTTATTAAATATTTCTTCATCGTAACTTGTTAAATAAAATCCAGAATAATCCTTATTTAAAATTAAAGTCTGGGAATTTTCTTTTAATTTAACTTCTTGTTCTTTTTTATCTAAAATAATCTTTATATCAGAATCAGCGAAAGAAATAATCATAGGAATTTTCCATATGTGGAAAAAAGTTTTTGCCCGAGACTCATTCCAACGAGTCAAATTATGTTCCCTTAAAACCTGAAAATTGGAATGTGTGGTTTCGGGAGGTGAGTCGAAAGCAAAAATATTTTCTAAAAACAGAAATCTTTTCTGACTTAAATAATATTTATCATTCTCCTTTGTTAAGCTAACTATTGGATATCCTACTTTTTCTATAAAATCTTTCATTATCTCTACAACATTCACTTTTGAAACTTCCTCCAAACTTTGCCATAAATCATTCGCACTTGCATTTTGATATTTATATTTTTTAATATAATTTCTTAATCCATCTCTAAATTTTTCTTCTCCTAAATAATTTTCTATCATCCTTAAAACACTTCCACCTTTTTCATAAGAAATCTCATCGAAAATCTCATTAGATTCATTAGGATCTTTAATTTCAACTTTTATTGGATGGGAGGAATTTAAAGAATCAGCATCAAGAGCAGAAAAAACTTCAGTTACAACATATTCATCTTTTATTTTCCATTCGGGATAAAAATTATCAACTGCTTTGTATGCTAAATAAGTAGCAAAACTTTCATTAAGCCATAAATCTTCCCACCATTGCATTGTAACTAAATTCCCAAACCACATATGAGTTAATTCATGGGCAATAACTTCAGCAATTCTTTGTTTATTAACCAAAGGAGTAATTCCTTCAAAGGCCAAAAGTAAATTTTCTCTAAAAGTAATTGCTCCCCAATTTTCCATAGCCCCTGCAGCAAAATCTGGAATAGCAATTAGATCTATTTTTTTTAGAGGATAAGGTTCATTAAAGTATTCTTCTAGATAACTTAAAAATTTTTTAGTACTTTCTAAAGCAAAATCTGCACCCTTTAATTTTTCTTCGGGGGTCGCTACCACTCTTATTAAAACATCTTTATATTTATCTTCCTTAAAATAAAAATCACCAACACCAAGATACAAAAGATAAGTTGACATTTTAGGAGTAGTTTCGAAAACAATCTTTTTTTTATCACCAGAAATTTCTTCACCTATAGGTAAAGTATTGGAAATAGCTTTAAGTTCTTTGGGAATAATTAAAGTTAAATCAAATGTTGCCTTATACCCAGGATGATCAATACAAGGAAAAGCTTTTCTTGCTTCAATTGGTTCAAATTGAGTAGTTATTAAAAATTTATCTTTTTCTTTATCTTTATATCTGCTCAAATAAATTCCTCCCAAAACTTCTTTTAATTCACCCTCAAAATCAATAAAAATCTTATTATTCCCTTTGTATAAATTTTTTAAAACAATACCTTTAATATCATCAATAAAAATCTGTTTTTCTCCGTTTATCCTCAATTCATTTATTTTTAATTCTTTATTATCTAAAACAAATTCCTCATAGTCATTTTTTAATTCAAGGTCGATTATTTCTTTTCCGTAAAACCTCTTATTTTCTAAATCAAAATCAAAAACAAGATTATAATTTTTAACCTCCATTAGATTTATTTTAATTTTAAATCTTTTCTTTCTATTAAAAATTAACTCAGAAATTATTTTTCTATATATTTTTAAATTTCTTTTGGCATAACTTTGGTTTCTCTGTAAGAAAGAAATAATAATATAAATAATAATAATAATAATAGTGAAAGCAAATACGCCAATGATTCCATCAATAGAAAAAGAAGCATCTAAAACTTCCAAATAAAAAATTTTACTCCATGATGATAATTTTGAATCTAAAAGTTCTTTTTCTTTTTCTTCTGCATTTTTCTTAAATCCATCTGTTATAAAAAAAAGCAGTAGTTCCAATAGAAGCAGCTAAAGCTAATAGCGGATTTATTTTTAAAGCAAAATATATAACAACAGTAAATACAACAGATGAAAAAGCATAAAACCAAACAGATTGCCGATGAATAAATTTTTCAAGAAAAAAAGCATATTTTTTATCTTCTATAAAAAGCCATGATAAAAAAACTAAAAATAAATACATTCCTCCACCTAAAAGTAATAAACCCTTAGATTTTTCAACATAGTCTATGATCTCCTTGTTTTAATGAAAAGCAAAAGTTGTCACTTAATAAGGAGAAAGTTGAGGATTGGCTATCCATACAATTAAAAAAGGTAATAAACCTCTTACAATAAAAACAGCAAAAATAATACCCTAAAACAAAAAAATCCTCCTAAATCTTTCATTAAGAGTTTTTAAAACATGAGCGTTGACTACGGCATTATCAATACTAGTAATGACTTCAAACAAAATTAATCCAAAAATAATTACGAAATAGTATAACATTTATAAATTAATTAAAAATTTCTATATTATTATTAAATTTTATCAATAAAAAATTTTTATTCCATCTTTGAGGGATAATACTGGCTGCGGGGCTAGGATTCGAACCTAGACTAACGGCTCCAAAGGCCGCTGTCCTACCGTTAGACGACCCCGCATATTTTTGTTCTGTGTTTAATCTGTGGACCCGAGGGGAGTCGAACCCCTGACCTCCGCCATGCCATAGCGGCGCTCTAGCCAACTGAGCTACGGGCCCGTATACATGCCTTGTTATCTTTCTTTATAATCTATTCTTTATAATCTATGTTCTTTCCATAATTTTAAAAGTTCTTGAATATGATTTTGTTTATCTTGAACAAGTTTCTTAAAGAAAGCTTGGCACTTTTTACATCCTCTAGAATTAATTAAATAATATTTCTTGATTCTCCAAAGAGAACGATGCTCAGTAACAATTTGACTCAAAAGATTGTAATGATGGTCTTTAAGCATCCTGTTTAATCTAAATCAAAAATTATTCGGCCTTTGTTGTTTTGTTAGTTTTTATTAAATTATAAAATAAAATTAAAAAAATTAAAATAGCAGAAAAATCAACTATTAAACAGTAATAACAAATACTTTTCAATATTGCCATCTGTATATAGATAAGATAAACAGAAAAAATAAAAGCTAAAAAACTTAAAATAAAAGTAGTATAGAAAATGTTCTTTTTTATTCCCTTCAATAAAATTAGATTTAAAACCAAAATCAGAAAGAAATATCCTGAACCCCAAAAAGCATTAGGTATTCCCAAAAAATTAGCATATTGAGTATTTAAAACAAAATTACAACCATTTAAACTACAAACACCTTTTTGAAAGTAGGAAATATAGCCTAAGTAGGCAGAAACTAGAAATCCTCCAAGCGAAATAAAAGTTAAAAGGTAAAATATTTTTTTGTTCATGTTATTTTTTTATATTTCTATTTTATGATTTGCACAACTATTTTTCTTTCTCTTGGTCCATCGAATTCCACTAAAAATATATTTTGCCAAGTTCCTCTTAAAATTTTACCATCTTTAATTGGTAAAACTCTTCCTTGTCCTATCAAAGCAGAAAGTAAATGTGAATCCGCGTTATCATCGATTCTATTATGATAAAAGTTCAATCCGAAAACTAATTTTTGGAAAAAATCAAAAAAATCTTTTTTTAAATTACTCTCGTTTTCTGTTAGTAAAATCGCAGCTGTTGAATGTGGAGTAAAAATAAAAACACAACCTTGATTAAGATTATTTTCTTGAATCATTTCTTCTATCTTCTTAGTAATATCAACAAAATCATATCTTTCTTTTGTTCTAATCAAAATTTCATAACTCATCTCTCTTTCCAAATACTTCTTAAATATTTCCTAAAATCATTTTTTACTTCTGGATGTTGTAAGGCCATATCAATAATACATTGTAAGTACCCAAACTTACTTCCACAATCATATCTTTTACCTTTTATTTCTAAACCTAAAATTTCTCCTCCTTCTTTAAGATAATATTCAAAAGCATTAACCAATCTAATTTCTCCTTTCTTTTTCTTTTTGCTTACCTGCTCTAAAGAAAATAAAATATCAGGAATAAGAATATATCTTCCTATGGCAACTAAATTTGAAGGTGCTAATTTAATATCCGGTTTTTCAACTATTCTTTTTATTATAAAAGTGTTATCTTCAATTTTAACTCCCTCTATTACACCATAAAGATTAACAAATTTTTTAGGAACTTGATATACTCCAATAATAGGTTTTTGAAACTTTGAATAAACATTGGTCAATATTTTAAAAGATGGTTTAGAAGAAACAATAATTTCATCACCATAAGCCAGGGCAAAAACTTCTTTGTTAAGAATATGAGCAGCTGTCATAAGAGCATCACCATCACCTCGAGGTTCTTTCTGTCTCACATAAATAAAATTAGCCAAGTGGCTTATGTTTTCAACTAAATCAAGTAAATTCTTTTTATTATTTTCTTTTAAGATATAGTGTAACTCTGGAGTGTGATCAAAATAATCTTCTATCGCTCTTTTATGTCTTCCAGTAATCAATATAATATCAGTAATAGAACTATTTATAATTTCTTCAACTATAAAATGAATAACCGGTTTATCAATGATTGGTAATAGTTCCTTAGGTTGAGCTTTGGTTGCGGGTAAAAATCTAGTTCCAAAACCAGCTACAGGTATAACTGCTTTTTTTATTAAATTAATTTTTGGATCCATCTTTTATTTTATTTTAAATCATTTTCAAAACACTATTAAACATAAATATCTAACATCTTCTCGCCAAAAATATACACTATCTCCGTTTCTAAATATTTAGTAATCATTTTTTCTTTTTCAGGATATGTATGACCGTGAAATAAATATTTAGGCTTTTTATTTTCTAAATATTCTCTAAAGCAATAAATACTTGATGTGCTAATTCATTTGGTTCGTCATTAATTCCATAAGGAGGGGCATGCGATAACATAACATCAACTCTTGGAAAGTTTTTTAAAAGTTCTTTTGCTTCTTCCTGAGTATACATAATAGCATAAGGATTTTCTTTATATCTAACAGACCCCTGAAAACCGCCAAATTTAACATCCTTATATTCAAAAATATTCAAGTGCATATTTATTATTCCTAAATCCTCGAAGTATTTTCCAGAATCGTGATTGCCATAAACCCCTATTTTAGGAATATGGTTTATCTCTTTTAATTCCAACAATGAAAAATAATCAAGATCTCCTAAAGTGAAAATAAGATCTATTGGATATATATCTACAATTTCTTTAATACTTCTTTGTGGAGACCTATCTGTAATTGCTAAAATTTTCAATGATATTTTGTAATCCATTTCTATATTTTATTAAAATATTTTTTTAACTCTAAAATTAATTTTTCTAATGCTCTTAATCTATGATTAAAACTTCTATGCTCTTCTTCTGTAAGTTCATCATAATATTTATTTAATCCATCAACAATAAAGAGAGATCTAAATGGATATTCAGGAATTCTTCTTTCGCTAGGCTTTTCAGCAATATAACCTTTAATTTTTTCTTCTACAAAAATGACATTATTATTGAAACCATCGTAAAAACAAATATTACAAACAAGATAACCAACTCTTTCTTCTCCTTTTACATCTTTCATTTTAAAAAGAGTATATTCAATCAATTCTTCATCGCTCGCATCATAACCTAACCATCTTCTTGATTTTACTCCTGGCTCTCCGTTTAAATAAGGTATAATAAAAGCACTATCATCACTTATTGTTGGTATTTTTGTTTTTTCGAAATAAAATTTTGCTTTGATTAAAGAATTTTCTTTTATTGTTTGCCCATTCTCTTCTGGTTCTTCAGAAATATCAAAATCATTCAAATCAAATATCTCAACTCCAAAATTTTTAATTTCAAATAAACCTTCTTTGATTTCTTTTATTTTTGCTTGATTTTTTGATCCAATTAAAATTTTGCCTAATTTATACATAAAATTATTATAATGATAAAAGTTCTAAAACTAAAAGATGTCGTTAAAGAAAAAATTATTGAAAGAAAAAGTAGATTTGTTGTTGAAGTTTTGATAAATAATAAAAAATATTTAGTATCAAATAATAATACTGGAAGATTGGAATAATAATACTGGAAGATTGGTTGAATATTTAAGAAAGGGAAAAGAATGTTTGTGTATTTCTTATAATAAAAATCTAAAAACAAACTTTAGACTTATAGCAGTTAAAGATGACAATAGTTATGCTTTAATTGATACAAATCTTCAGATGAAAGCTTTTAAAAATTTGTTACAAAAACATTCTAACATTCTTAAGAATGTTAGAATAAAAAAAATTTGTACTTAAAAGAAATCCAAAATTTAAAAACCCCTTAATCTCTTCCTCCTCATTAAAAGAGAACATATGTTTTAATTTTTTTCTATCTTTTTTGTTTCTTCTAGTTTTATCTTTTCTTTTTATTCTTTTTTGCTTGAAGTTCTTCTTTTAAAAAACTTCTCTAAATGTGTCATTATTGATAACGATTTTAGAGCTAAAAAATATTATAGAAGAAATTTAACCACAAATTTACTTTTCGAAAAAAATTTCCTATTTTATTTACTGTTTTTCTCAAAAAAATTTCATATTCCCTCTACTATTTCTCGTTTTTTATCGGGATTTATATTTCCAAGATGTCTGTCTATAATGTTTTCCAAAATTTTCATTAGAGGTGTTTTATTATCTTCATTTTCATCTTTATTTTCTACAGGGGAAATGTTTTTTGTTTCAAATTTTGAGTCCTCACCTTGTTTTTGTTTTAAGACTTGATGCTCTGGAACTGTGTTAACATACTTTTTTGCTATATATATCTCATTAAAAAAAAATATTTAATTTTTCTTCACTTACTTCTATACCTAATTTTTTAATCAATGAACTTAAAAATGCTTCAAATCTTCTTCTTTTAAAAAGATCTTTTTTATTTTTATCTATTCTTTCTTTATTTATTTTATTTTGTATGTTTTCTATACTCATTTTTACTTATATTAAATTAATTTAATTTTTTATTGCGATTTTTGCTTTAATTTAAAAATAACTTGTTTTTCAAATTATAAATTTTATACTTTGTTTATGCTTTTTTGATCTAATTAACATTAATTACGACATTTGATATAACGTTATTTATTAATATAATTAATTATTAATATAATAGTAAAAAACAATATCTTT
>JBBINE010000011.1:27739-31008 GCA_037444025.1 bacterium
AGAAGTTTAATTATCCCGGATTAATTAAATTTCAAATTCATTAAAGAGTTTAAAGAAATTATATTATAGATTATAATAACAGAAATTTTTCAATATTCACAAATTTGAAATTAAAATAAAGTTTATTTAAAATTAACTTACAATCATGATATTATGGATCCTTTTTTCGAAAAAAAACTAAATCAAATTTCAGAAAAAAGAATATTTAGAGAAATAATTGGTTGGATTATTTATACCGTTGGTTTTGGAATAATAGGAATGTCTCTGATTTATTCATATGGTGTTTTTTTTATAGGTATATTTTCTCCTCCGCAAATTTTTAAAGAAATAAACAATATAAACGTAGATATAGCTAAAGACAATATTGTTAGTACAAGCTCAATTTCGATACAAAATATTATTCAAGAACAAATAAAAAATATCTTCCCTCAAGAAAATATTGTTAAACTTTTGAATTTAATTGCTCTTTCTATCTTTATGGGTATAACTATTTGGGGAGGATTAGCTATTTGTGAAGCAGGCTATAAATTAACGAAAGATTAAAATTAATTATAAAAATTATTTTTGACTTCATGACGAAAGAAAAAATTCCCTCTTCACCGGAATAAGACATCAGTTTTTACGCTATTACCAAAGAGATACCTCTGAAAAAAAAGAAACAGAGATCATGATAGAAAAAAAATGTAAATTTTAATTTCTCGAAATTAATCAACAACGAAGGTCCTTTTATAGAAATTGGTGGTCCTACTGAAAAAGGATATATCTTTCATATTCCTCAAGAAGATCAACAAGGAAAACCAATCATTGGAAAAAAGAACATATTTCAATGGATAAATATGGAACTAACTAAAAAAATAAAAAAATTTTAGTTTCTAATATTTTTTCTGGTGTACCACAACTTCAAGCAGATGGAAGTATAGAAATAAAAGGTTTAGTAGATCTTATATTTGATTCAAGAAAAACGCCATTTAAAGATAACTCTGTGGGAGCAATATTTATATCAAGTCTTGCACCATTTTCTCCTAAATTTATTGAAAAAATTAAAGAAAAAATTAAACAAAAAATTGGTAAATTACCATCTTATGGAGAAGAGCTATTAAGAAAATTTCAAAGTGAAAGTTCTTCTGGAGAAAAAATAACAAATTTAATAATAAAAGAATCTATAATCTTAAAAAAGAAACCATACAGGAAAGTTTTCGTGTTCTAAAAAAGAGGGGTTTTCTTGTTTGGTAATAAATCACCTTAGAGGACATCAATAATGCCAAAAAAATAGGTTTAATTTTATCTTATTTAGAAAGGATAAAAAACTAAAACTAAACAAGGATTTAGTCTTAGCTATAATGTTATCTTTCCTAAGGATTAAAACATACTTTATAGGATTAAAATAAAAGGATTAACAATATATTATTTAAAAACTTTTTTAAAAACTATTGAATAGACAATTATTCCAAAAGCAACCGTTACGTTTAGAGATTCCTTCTTGCCGAGCATAGGAATCTCTAAGATTATATCAGTTTTGTCTAAAATATTTTTACTTAATCCTCTAACTTCGTTCCCTAAAATTAATGCCAAAGGAAATTTAGGGTTAAATTTGTAATAAGGAATAGATTTCTTACTTTGCTCAACGGCTACTAAATAAATTCTTTCTTTTTTTAACTTTTTTAAAAGATAATTAACATTACTATAATATTTCCAATCAACATGTTTCTCTGATCCCAGAGCAGTTTTTGCTATTTTTTCATCTTTATCAGGTCTTGGAGTATAACCAGTTAAAAAAATTTTTTTAACACAAGCAGCATCAGCTGTCCTAAAAATCGAACCAACATTAAAAGTACTTCTAATATTGTGTAAAATTACATAAATTTCCTTCATAACATAATTTTAATTAAAAAACTCCTCCCGTAAGTTTTACGGGAGGAGTTCGACCTTTTTAAGATTTAATATTATTGAGAGCTTGTAGCCGTGGAGGTAACTGTGGAAGTTGTTGATGTTGAAATTGGAGTTGGAGTCCTTAATTCTTTACATCCTTGTTTAGCCGATTTAACAGCATTTGCAAACCATTTATTTATCCTTTCTATATTAGAATTATAATTTTTTCTTACTAAAGAACGAGCAGAAGTAGATGTTACAGATTTTAAAGCATCTTTATACTCACTCAAAGCATTTTTCTTTCTGCTTTGAAATTCTTTAGTTAAAGTCTTCATCTTTTCATTCATGCATTTATTATATAGAGTTGTTTTAACTTCAGATTTTTTAACTTCAAATCTTTTCTTTAATGGCATATGTTTTTTAGTAGATGTTGTTGTGGTTGAAGCTGTTTCTGTGTATTTTTCTGTTTCATATCTTCTCGACCTTACCTCTCTATCTCTAAGGCTCGACTTTACCTTTGTAGTTGAAGTAGAAATTGATGTTTGAGCATTAATATCTAATGCGACAAGAAATACAAATAGCCCGATTAAAATTGTTACTAAAGTTTTTTTCATTGTTTAGATTTTAAATTAATTTTGACCAATTAAAAAATAGAATTTTGGCTTTTGCAAAGTAGGTAGGTGGAGCTCTTATAAGATATGTATGATTATAAATAAAATCAATATTTGGCTTTTCAATTAAAAAACCAAAAGAGATTGCTAAAAGTATAAAAATAATAAAAATACTGTAAAAAAACAGTTTGAAAAAGACAAAAGTCGGAATATTCACTATGGTATTTATCACTAACTCAATCTCATCATCATCTAAAAGATTTATAAAATCATTAAAAATCAAAAAAATATTAACTTTTTGATAAAGAAGGAAAACGCTTACAAGAGGAATTATTATACCGATTAATATTATTAAAAATTTTTTTATCATTAGAGATCTAATATATTCAATTTTTAAATTTAACGATAAATTTTATAGAAGAAAAAATTTCATAAAATTATATATTTTTAATATAATTTCAAATTATATATTTGAATATTATATTATATACTATAATTTATATTATATTTTATATTATTATATTAAATAATTATTCAAATAGAATTAATAAGTCGAAATTAAATTGAAAATTAAAAAATGAAGAAAATTATATTTTTAACTATTTTTTCCTTATTAGGTCTAACATTAATTTTTGCTCAAACTTCAACACCTACCTCTACCCCACCATCAACGCCAGCTTCTACTCCTCCAAAAGGCAAAAAGGGAGTAGATTTAGCTTGTTTAAGATTGGCAGTTGAAAAAAGAGAAGATGCTCTTAAAACTGCAAGAGAAAATTATTTCAATAAATT
>JBBINE010000012.1:0-30094 GCA_037444025.1 bacterium
AGGTAATTCTAAATCAAGATCTATAAAATAGTCTGTGGTAGTTAGGCTATAATTTTCTCCTAACATTTCTATATATCCATCTAAACTATCTTCATCCTTAAAGTTTTTAGTTTCAAATCTAATACAATGTTCTAAGAGGTGGGATAAGCCTATATTTTTATTATTTTCAAAAAAATAACCATACTTTACTCTTGCTTTTATTAAAATTCTATTAATCTTTTTTTTAATAAATAAAACCTTTAATCCATTACTCAATTTAAAATTATAAATACTGTACATTTTTAAAAAGCAAATTTTAATTCCAAACAAATTTTCTATTTCCCTTTTGTTAAAGTTATTATAAATTTATCTTGCTTAATTTTAAAAGATTTTCAAAATTAATTATGTCATAATGATAAATTTAAATGTCGAATTAACTTTCCTAACCTAATGAATACAGAGGAAAATAATAAACAAGAATCAAGAGTTTTGAAGAATTAGAGAGATGGAGCGAGGAAAGAATAAAAGAAATTAAGAAGCAATGGCCTGAAGAAGAATGGGAAGAAATGAGAAAAAAATTAGAGAAACTGTCTTTAGAAGAATTAAGAAAATTAGCTGATAGAGTTGGGATTAAATTTACAATAGGTAACGAAAATATAAAAGATCCAGAAGAAATTATTTTAGTTTTAGATGAGGCAGATAGAAAAGAACTTGAAGAAGAATATGAAAAGATAATAAAGGAAAAGAAAAAACATTAAAAACCATATATTTTACAAGAATTTTTATATTCTTAAAAAACTTGACAGAAGGATTTATTAATTTACAAAGCCACCACTTTTGTTTTTATAAAAAAATCTTATAATAAATTTAATGATTGTTTTGGAGAAAGATCAGCTTTTAAGATTTAATAAAGAAAAAATTAAGGATAAAGATGTAATTTTGAGGGTTGATTTTAATTTAGATAAAGAGAATGGAAAATTTTACGGAGTTTATAGAATAGAATCCATAAAAGAAACAATAAATTTTTTGAAAATTGCAAAGAGAGTTGTTTTAATTTCTCATTTTGGAGATCCTGAAAAAAGAGAAGAAAAATATTCTTTAAAAAGAATAATTCCTTTAATTGAAAAAATTTTGAAAATAAAAACAGGATTTATTCCAAATGTCGGTAATCAGATTACCGAAAAGTTTAATTTGCTTGAAAATATAAGGTTTTTTAAATGTGAAAAGGAAGATGATATTAATTTTGCTAAAAAACTCTCAAGTTTAGGAGAAATTTTTGTAAATGATGCCTTTTCTGTTTCTCATAGAAAGCATGCCTCAGTTCATACTATTTCGAAAATTTTGCCCACTCTTTATGGTTTTCAATTTGAAAAGGAGATAAATAATTTAAATAAAGTGATTAAATTAAAAAATAGATTAGCTTTGATTTTAGGAGGGGCAAAAATTTCAACAAAACTACCTTTGATAAAAAAATTTTTAAATAAAGCTAGTCTTGACCGAAATGGGACAGAATTAATTATTTTAACAGGCGGATTGGCTAACACTTTTTTAAAAGCAAAAGGGTTCGAAACTGGAGAAAGTTTATACGAAAAAGAAATTTTAAAAGAAGTAAAAAATATTATTTCAAATAAAATATTAACGCCATTTGATTTTATTACAAAGAAAAATGAAACAAAATTTTTAGGCGAAATTTTTTCTAATGATGTTATTTACGACGTTGGACCTCAAAGTTTAGAAATATTTTTTGAAGAATTAAAAAAAGCAAAAATTATTGTTTGGAATGGTCCCTTGGGTTATATTGAAGATAAGAGATTCGAAAAAGGAACGCTTAAACTGGCTAAATTTTTAACTGGCTTAAGAAATAAATTTATTTTAATTGGCGGGGGAGATACACTTGGATTTTTAGAGAGAAAAAAAATATTTAAAAAATTTAAAAACATCTCTACTGGTGGTGGTGCTATGCTTCATTATTTAGCTTATGAAAGTTTGCCTATTTTTGAAAAATGAATCAGGTTTTAGTTTTTACTGACGGGGGAGCGTTAAATAATCCTGGGAAAGCAGCTATTGGAATAGTTATCTATTTAAATGATAAGGTTAAAGAGTATAGCGAAGCGATTGGTATTGCAACAAATAATCAAGCTGAATATCAGGCGGTTATTTTTGCCTTAAAAAAATTAAAACAGATTTTAGGAAAAGAAAAAATTAAAAAAATAAAGATTGTTTTAAATCTAGATTCAGAATTAGTTGGCAAACAAATAAAGGGAGAGTATAAAATTTTAGAACCTGAGCTTCAGAAGTATTTTTTAGAAGTTTATAATTTAAAATTTGACTTCCCTAATCTCGAGGTCAAGATTATTCCTCGAGAGGAGAATGAAAAAGCTGATAAACTAGTTAAAAAAAATCTTTTTGCTACAGCATTATTTTAGATCAAAATATTCTATTAAAGAAATTTCTAAGGGCACTAAAGGCGAAGGAGGTTCTTTTTTTAAAAGATTATCAGTTTCAAAAAGAAGAGCAATTAATTTTCTTAATTTTTCTAAAGAAAAAGTATCGGCTAGCTCTTTTTCTTTTTCTATTATTTCTTTAGGTTTTTCGATAAGTAAATGCTTTTGATATTCCGGATGAATTTTGAGAAAAATCATTTCTCTTAAGGTTTTAATTAAAGATTTGATTAAAAAATTGAGATCATGACCAGAAGAATATACTTCTTGAACTAGCTGTAACGATTCTTTTAATTTGTTTTTGCTTATTAATTCGATGAGTTTTAGAACAATTTTTAAACTTACATGTCCTAAAAATTCTGAAACTATTTCTTGATCAAGATTTTGTCCTGGTTCTAAAATAGAAATTATTTTTTCTAAAAGAGTTTCAGCATCTCTTAAAGAGCCATTACTTTCTTCGGCAATTAAATAAAGAGCTGGTTGTTCGTAATTTATTTTTTCATTTCGACAAATAAACTCTAATTTTTCTACAATTTTAGGTAAAGGTATTCGGCGAAAATCTAATCTTTGAACCCTTGAATGAATGGTAGGTAAAATTCTTTGTGGTTCAGTGGTAGCTAAAATAAAAATAGCAAAAGAAGGTGGCTCTTCTAAGGTTTTAAGTAGTGCATTGGAAGCTTCTTCGGTTAATGAATGGGCTTCATCAATAATGAATATTTTATATTTTCCTTGAATTGGTTTAAAGCCAATATGCTCAATAATATTTCTCATATCTTCAATTTTTCGATGACTGGCAGCATCAATTTCGATTAAATCTAAAAATTTATTTTCTTCGAAAAGCTTACAAACAAAACATCGTCCACATGGTTCACCTTCTTGTCTATCAAGACAATTTAAAGCTCGGGCATAAATACGAGCTAAACTGGTTTTCCCCGTACCTCTTTCTCCAGAAAACAGATAGCCATGAGGCGGATTTTGTTTTAAAAAATTTTTTAAGATTTTAACTATCACTTCTTGTCCAATGACGTCTTTAAAAAATCTGGGTCGATATTTATGATAAAGCATGATATTTTTTAGATTAAATACCTTGTTCCTTTATTTTTTTAATGAGTTCATTATGTCTTAATTTTTCTAAAGCTTTTATTTCTATTTGTCTAACTCGTTCACGGGTTAAGCCATATATTTTTCCTATCTCCTCTAAAGTATGCATAATTCCATCTTCTAGGCCATATCTCAAGCTGATAATTCTTCTTTCTTTAGGATTGAGATCTTGAATTGCTTTTTTTAATTGTTCTCTAAGATTAGTTAGGGCAGCTATTTTTTCGGGACTTTGAGAACTGGTATCGGGTATAAATTCTTTTAACATTGAATCTCCTTCGCCAATAGGTGTTTCTAGAGAAATTGTATCTTGAATATATCTTAAAAATTTTTGTACCTTACTTGTTGGCATGCCAATTTCAGCAGCTAGTTCTTCCGGAGTAGGGTCTCGATCTAAAATAGAAGATAATTTCTTTTTAGCTTTGTTTAGTTGGTAAAGTGTTTCTACTACATGAACAGGAAGTCTTATAGTTCTAGCTTGATCAGAAAGAGCTCGAGAAATAGCTTGTCTAATCCACCAAGTAGCAAAAGTAGAAAATTTAAATCCTCTTCTCCAATCAAAACGGTCAATAGCTTTAATTAAACCTGTGTTACCTTCTTGAATTAAATCTAAAAGAGTTAAACCTTTACTTTTACCTAGGTACTTTTTAGCAATACTTACAACCAATCTAAGGTTTGACTTAATTAGTCTTTCTCTTGCATCTAAATCTCCTTTAGCTGCTTTTTGGGCTAAATTTTTCTCTTCTTCTGGGGTAAGAAGAGGATATTTACCTATTTCTTTAAGGTATTTTTGAGTGGTATCTGAAAGAACTTCGCCTCCAAGTTGATTTGTTTCTATTTCCCAAATTTCTGAACCATGCTTTAGTTCTATTCCTGAAGTTTCTAATCTTTCATAAATTTGATCAAAAGTTTTTTGCTCTTCTGTTATTTCGGGGAAAAGATATAAAATTTCGTCTTCAGTAATAAAACCTCTTTCTTTACCTTTTTGAAGAAGAATTTTAATTTTTTCTTGTTTAATTTTTTCTTTTTGAAATGCTTCTTCTTTTTTTATTTTCTTATTTTTCTTTTCTTTCACCAATTTCTTTCTATTATTTGTTTTTTTATTTGTTTTTTTTGAATTCTTAGGCATTTTTTTCTAATTTTTTAATTTCTAATAATGTATTTTTAATTTTATTAATGATTTCAGTTTTTTTAGTTGAGGTTTTTAGTTCTTGGTTAAGGTTTTCAAGTGTCTTTCTTAGTTTTATTTTTTTGAGATTTTTTAAAGTTCTGTTAATCTCTTTGTCGAAATCAATTCCAAAATTTAAATAATAATTAGCAGCCATTTCTAGATATTCTTTTGTTTCCATATCTAGGTTTTTTTGTATTATATTTTCAAGCAAATTTTTAAACTCCAAATCTAAGCAAGATGAAATCTCTTCTATTATATTTTTGCCAGAAGGTAACGTTTTCATTTTTAATTCCTTTTCTTTTAAATATTTCTTTTGAGAATAAAACAGAGAAAGTAATCTAAAAGAAAGTTTTTTTTCTATATCAGGAGAGATCTCTACTTTTTTTTCTTTTGTTTCTTGATCAAAATCAATTACAGGATTTTCTGCACTTAATAGTTTTTCTTCTATTATTTTCTTAGCAATATTAAATTCTCGGGAAATTTTTTCTAAATATTGATTTATTTTTATTGCCGGTAAAAGTTTAATTTGAGATAAGAAAATATCTAAAACTAAATCTGAATCATTGTAGTTTTCTTTTAAATAATCCCATAACCAATCTTCTAGAATTTCTTCTTTTATATTACTAAGATTTTGATTTTTTTCAAAAAATTCAGCTAAATCTTTATAATTATAAACTAATTTTTTTACCTTAAAACCTAATCCTTTAGCTAGCATATTTGTTTTAAGGGTGGTTTTAAATCCGGCTAAATCGTTGTCAAAAGCTAAAGATATTTCTTGACAATATCTTTTTATTTTTTTTAGTTGTTCGATAGTTAAAGCTGAACCAGAAATGGCTACAATGTTTTTTAACCCGTTCTGGAAAGAAACAATAAAATCAATGGTGCCTTCAACTAAAATCACCCTTTTTTCTTCTAGGATGTGATCTTTACTATAAAAAAGGCCATAGAGATAATTAGATTTTTTGAAGATGGTTGTTTCGGGGGTATTAAGATATTTAGGCCCTTTATCAGTATCAGGAAACATTCTTCCCATAAATCCAAGCAAATTTCCCTTCTCATCACGCAAAGGAAAGATTATTCTTGATTGAAATCTGTCAAAATTTTTTTGATCTACTAAACCAGCTCTTTGAATAATTTCTAAACTATAACCAAGAGAAAAAAGATAGTCCCTAAGAAAACTTGATCCCGGAGAAAATCCTATTTCAAAAAAAGTTATTGTTTCAGGTTTAATCCCTCTTGTGGTTAAGTAAGTATAGACTTCTTTGTTTTTTGATAATTGATCTTTAAAAAATTTTAAAGCAGCATAATTAACTTCTAAAATCTTTTTTTCTTCTAAGGAATCTTTTTTTTCTAGATCAATTTCTAAACCATGGTCTTCTTTTAATCTTTGTAAAGCCTCGGGATAACTCAAATTTTCTATTTTCATTAGAAATTTAATAACATCTCCCCCTTCGTTACATCCAAAACATTTAAAAATTTGTTTTTCGGGCGAAACATAAAAAGAAGGTTTTTTTTCTGAATGAAAAGGACAAAGACCGGAATAATAATTACCCACTCTTTTAAGAACAACATATTTTTGAATTACATCCAAAATGTCTATTTTATTTTTAATTTCTTCAGTTTTCATCTTCTTTAATTTTTTTAAGAATATTATCTAGATTTATTTCTTCTTTTTCTTCGTATTTTTGTTTTTCCACTGTTAAACCGTAGGTAGATGCTTTTTTCAAGGAAATTTTTCCTTGAGCCTGCAGAGCACAATCTTCACAAATTTTTTCTTCATTATAAGCTATAAAAGGCTGGCGACATTGGGCACAGTAAGTTAAATTACCAACTTCCTTTTCAATTTCAGTATAATTTTTAACAATCCTAGCTTCAACTATATTTTTTCGTCGAGCATATTTTAAATGGTTAAAAGCTATAATTTCCTCTCGATAAGAAATATCTGGTTTTTCTTTTGGAGGTAAAGTTAAGGCTAAAAAAGGAGAAGAAGGTGATCCATCTATTAACATTTTGACATAAATATGATAAGCAGGCAAATTGGTTAATTCATCTGTTGTTACTTGATAACCCAATTCTTTAGAAAATACTTCAGCATCGATAGATCCTAAACGAAAAATTAACAAAGTTCCTATATTACCCATGATTGCCCTAGAGATTTCTTCAGGTACTTGATCTAAGTATTGATGAGAAAGAATTAGTCCTAAATGATATTTTCTGGCCTCAGAAAGAATGTTAACAAAAGATTCAGTAGAAAAATTTTGAAACTCATCAACATAAAGATAAAAATTCTTTCTTTCTTCTTCAGGAAGATCAACTCGACTCATAGCAGCCAGTTGTATTTTAGTAATTATCAAACCACCCAAGAGAGAAGAAGTTTCTTCACCTATGGAACCAACAGATAAATTAGCTAGAAAAATTTTTCCTGAATCCATTATTTCTCTAAAATCAAAACTTGATTCCTGTTGTCCAATAATATTTCTAATCAAGGGATTGGTAATAAATTGACCAATTTTGTTTTGAATAGGAGCAACTGCTTCTGTTCGAAACTGAAGATGATACTTAGCAAATTCTTGTAACCAAAATGATTTAACTACTGTATCTTTTAAATTGTTAACAACTTTTTTTCTAAAATTATCATCGCTTAACATTCGATTAACGTCTAAAAGAGTTGAGTCAGGCCACTCTAAAAGAGCTAAAAGAGTATTAGTCAGAATATATTCCATTCTTGCTGACCAAGCATCCGTCCATATTTTTTTAAAAATATTGAGTAAACTTAAAGCAATAATATGTCTATATTCATAGGAAACTTTTTCGAGAGGGTTAAATCCAAAAGGGTGATTGATATCAGTAGCATTAAAATAAATAGTTTTTTCTATTAGATCCTTAGGAATATAATCTAGTATTTTTTGAATGCTATCTCCGTGAGGGTCAAGATAAGCGAGTCCTCGATGATTTTCAATATCGTTGATAATCATATTTTCTAAAAGAGTAGTTTTACCTTGACCCGTCTTTCCAATAATATAAATATGTTTTAATCTGTCATTTTCTTTGATCCCAAATCTAATATCTTTATCTCTAAATTTAGTTATTCCTATGGGAAGGACTTTGCTGTTCATGAGATTATTATAATTCTACCAGAGGTATTTTTGAAGGAGGTGGTTTTTCGGTAACTGGAAGTCTTTCGATAGTAATTTCTGGAATTACTTCCATGGGTGGATGAATAAGGGAAGCTAATTCCTCGGTATTAAGGATAAAATTTTTAGCTAAATTTATTTGACGAGGTAAATCGGGAAGTCTATAAATGCGAGTATAAAAATATTCTATATTTTTCAAAATAAAAACATCAAAATTTTCTAAGGCTAAATATTTTGTTTTTCTTAAAGGTCTTCTAACTTTGGTTATGGGTAAAACAAGGAAACTATTACCTTCTTCACTGTTAAAGTTTTTAAATACGCTTATTATCAAAGAAATAGCGCTATCTCTTTTTAGGGGATAGATATCGTGAGTAGCCAAATAAAAAGTTCTGATATTACATAAGAAACCTAATTTTCTAATTTTACTTTGAATAAGTTCTACACTTTTTCGTTCCAAGGGAGTCAGTTTTTGTATATTAAATTCATTTTCTTTCTTTTCGGCGCTTTTCCAAGAGATAGGTTTAAAGGGAGCTATTAAAAGATTTTTAATAAATTCGCCGATTTCTTCCTGAAGAGTTATTTCTTTGGCTTCTTCTTTTTTTATTATTTTATTTATTAATTTTTGACCACGTTCTACCCATTTTTTTCCATTTTCTTTATCTTCACTGGAAACAGGAAGAATAAAAATTTGAAATACTATCCATTCTTTGTCTGAAATCTGGTGAGCTCCTTCAGAAAAGGTACTCAAAGAATCTATTTGTTGCTCTTTAGGCAATTTTTCTGTATCGAGATAGGTTTTGATGGGATAGCTATCCTCTTTTTCTAAAACAACGTTAAAAATATCAACATCAAACAAAGAATTCGGAGTTCTAAAAGGCAGTACTTTTAAAGGATCTTCACTGTCAACTAATTTTATTTCGGAATAGTGAATATAAAATCTGCTTTTAACAAAATCTTTTAGCTCAGCAGGAAAACGAAGATAAAATTTTAATTTACTATTATGGGCAATAAGCAAAAAACAAAAGCTTGGAGGAATAAAACCATTAATATTTTTGTTCCACCATGTCCAATCAGTGCTGGGGTCGGCAGCAATAGTATGAAGAGCACTAAAAATATCTTCCATGGCTCTCGGTGTTTTAGTGATTCCAGGAGGAAAAATTATTTCCATAAAAGACCACTTCATTTTTCGACGATAGTCCATTTTTTTTCCATCACGAAATTTCTCCCACCATATTTGTAAAAGCAAAGAAGGTAAAATCAACCACCAAAAATCAAAGATAAATTTTACTACGAAAGAAATAGGATCAATCATTCTTTAAAAATTAAATAATTGTCTTTAACTTCCACTTTTTTTTTGATTTCTCGAAGATAAACATAAAAAGAAGATTTTTTGATGTTTCGATGTTGACTAATAAATTTCCATAGTTCTTCTCTAGTTACCCTTTTTCTTTCTTGTAAAAATTTAAACATTAACCACTTAGCTGGACCATCTATTAAACCCCACTCTCTTAAAGCATAAACCCCTCTACCTACAAGAACAAAATCTTTATTCCTTATCAGTTCATTTTTGATTGACTCTATATTATAATTCCTTTTCCAAGGACTAGGCATGAGTTCATCTTCTAATTTTTTAATTTCTTCTAATTTTTGATGAATAAGAGAAAAATGAAGCGGTTGATTCGTTTGTTTTAGTATTAAAAATATTTTATGACCTAAACTTTTAGGGGATATTAATTTGTTTAATCTGCTCCCCCAAAAATTGAAAGGATTTTTAGCTGCTATTTTCAAAATTCTAACCAATTCTAAGACATGTTCTTTATCTAAACAATGATTGAAATAATTTTTGATTATTTTCGATTGAACTATGGCTATCAGCTCTTCTTCACTGTAATGTTTATGGCTATTTTGATAGAGGTAAGTATATAGTTTTTCTAATAAATTTTTAGCTAGAAGATAATCATTTTTTTCTTTGGCATAGAAACTGTAAAAAAAATTATTTTCAGGCTGATAAATAAAAACTCCTAAGACTTCTAAAAAAAATTTAAAAATTCTTACTTCTTCATCTTCGAAATTAAACTCATTTTTAATCTTTATTAGGAAAAAGGATTCTTTTTTTATTCCTAGGGGCGAAAAAAAATCTTTGCTTCTTTCCAAAATATTTTTGATTTGAGGAGTGTTAAAATCATTCTTTAGATAAGAATAAATCTTTCTTAATGACTGATTTTGTATTTGCCTTATTCTTTCTCGACTTAGATTATATTTTTTACTTAAAGAATTAAGAGTTTCCTTGTTTCCTAAAATTCCACTTTTTCTCAAAACTATATCTTGTTCTCTCGGTGTTAAATTTTTTAAACTCTGTTCTAGAATTTCTTTAAGCATAATATTTTAATATTTTATAACAAAACCCCCTGGTTATCAATACCAGGGGGTTTTGTTCTTATTAATTAATTAAATTAATTTACCTTGTTATTGGTTAACAGGAACGTTGTTTGTAGGTGTGGTGGGTTCTGGAGAATTAATATTTTCCTCTGGTGGTAATTGAGGAGGTGGTACATTTAATGGAGCTGGAGCATTTTCTTGATTTTCCATAGGTACAGGAGCGACATTAAGGTTTTGTTGTTTTCTTTGTACAAAAAAGTAAGTCGCTAAACCAAGAACCAATAAAACGACTATAACTACTACAATAGTTGTTAAGTTTTTATTTTTCATTTTCAATTTTTTTTATTAAATTTTATTTTAATTTAATAAACTATAAAATTCGACCTTATGGTATAATAATTTTACCATAATTTAATTAAAAAAACTAAAAGTTTTCAACAATTAATGAGACCTCTTATCTTGTTTATTTCAATTTTATTAATTTCTTTTTTTTATGTTTGGATTTTTTCTGATCCAACCTTATACGAGCTTATTATTCGTTATTTTTTAAAGATAATTAAAAACACCTAGTCGAAATTAATGCCTTGAATTTTTATATTTTTATGGTATAATTAAATAAAGATGGAAAACATTAACGAAGAAAAGGAACTTCCTACTAGCGAAGAAACAATAGAAGAATTGATGGAAAGAATAAAGGCACTGGAAGAAGAAAAGGAACAATATGTTGATAATTTGAAAAGGGCCAAAGGTGATGTATTGAAAATGTCTGTTGAGTTTGAGAAAAAAATTCAAGAAATGGAGGAGATTGCTAATTTTCAAATTGTTTACTATTTGGTTAATGTTTTGGATGCTTTTGAACTCGCTTTTAGTCAATTACCACAAGATCAAATTTTTCAAGGTTTCTATATGATTTATTCTCAATTAAAAGATATTTTACAAAAATTTGGCCTTGAAGAGATAGATTCAGAAAATAAAAAATTTGATCCCAATTTCCATGAGGTTATAGCTAGTCAAAAGTGTTCTAAAGAAAATTGTGCCGGAGATGATGATGGTCTTATTGTTGGGTTATTTAGTAAGGGTTATCTTTTTAAAGGTCGAGTTCTAAGGCCGGCAAGGGTAAAAATTATCAATCACTAAAATAACTAAAATAAATACTAAAAAAATTAAATTATTTACCTTATTCCAGTTAACAACTTGATTTATCGTTACAGTTGTTTAACTGGATTTTTAAACATGGGAAGAATAATAGGCATCGATTTAGGAACCACAAATTCGGTAGCAGCAGTGGTAGTTGCTGGAATTCCTAAGGTGTTAGAAAATAGAGAAGGATCAAGAATTACACCCTCAGTTGTTGCTCTTTCTAAATCAGGAGAAAGATTAGTAGGAATTTTAGCCAAAAGACAAGCAGTAGCTAATCCTAAAAATACAATTTTTTCAGTTAAAAGATTGATTGGTAGAAGGTTTACTGATGAGGAGGTTCAAAGTGCTAAAAAAATACTTCCTTATGAAATTAGAGAAAGCTCCAACCAAGGAATAGAAGTTAAAATGGGAGAAAAATGGTATACACCAGAAGAAATTTCAGCTATGATTCTACAAAAAATAAAAATAGATGTTGAAGAAAAATTAGGCGAGGAAATTAAAGAAGCGGTTATTACTTGTCCAGCATATTTTAATGATTCACAAAGAGCTGCTACTAAGGCTGCAGGTGAAATTGCTGGGTTAGAGGTTAAAAGAATTTTACCAGAACCAACTGCTGCTGCTTTAGCTTATGGTTTAGATAAAAATACGAATGCTAAGATTTTAGTTTATGATTTTGGAGGTGGAACTTTCGATGTTTCTATTTTAGAGGTGGGGGATAATGTAATTGAAACTAAGGGAATAGGTGGCGATACCTTTTTAGGAGGAGACGACTTTGATCAAAGAATAATAGAGTTTCTTATTGAGTGGTATAAAAAAGAAGAAGGAGTTGATTTAAGTCAAGATATTTTAGCTTTACAAAGATTAAAAGAATCAGCTGAAAGAGCTAAACAAGAACTTTCAACTTTATATGAAACCGAAATCAATTTGCCTTTTATAACATCGACACCCGAGGGTCCAAAGCATCTTTACTATAAAATGAGCAGGGGAGAATTAGAAGAGTTAACACGAGATTTAGTTGAAAAATCAATAGAAATTGTTAAGAAAACCTTAGATGAAGTTGGGTTAAAACCAGGAGATATTGATGATATAGTTTTAGTTGGAGGACAAACAAGAATGCCTTTAATACAACAAAAAGTAAAAGAATTTTTTAACAAAGAACCAAGAAAAGATATTAATCCAGATGAAGTTGTAGCTATTGGAGCAGCTATTCAAGCAGGTATTTTACAAGGGGAGATAAGAGAAATTTTATTACTTGATGTGGTTCCTTTAACTTTAGCTATTGAAACTTTGGGTGGTATTGCTCATCCTATGATACCCAAAAATACTCCCGTGCCTTTTCAAAAGAAAGAGATTTTTACCACAGCTGCTGATAATCAAACGGCAGTAGAGATTCATGTAGTTCAAGGAGAAAGACCTATGGCTCAAGATAATAAAACATTAGCTAGATTTATTTTAGATGGAATACCTCCAGCTCCACGAGGTATGCCACAAATAGAGGTTTCTTTTGATATTGATCAGAATGGTATTTTAACTGTCACAGCAGTAGATAAAGCTAGCAATAAAAGTCAAAGTGTAAAAATAAGCAATTCTGTTAATTTATCCAAAGAAGAAATCGAGAGAATGAAGAAAGAATCAGAAGAATTTGCTGCTCAAGATCTTCAAAAAAGAAAATTAGCTGAAAGTAAAAATCAAGCTGAGAATTTGATATATCAAGCAAGAAAAATTTTAAACGAATATAAAGAAAAAATACCAGAAAATCTTAAAGCAGAAATAGAAAGCAAGATTAGAGAATTAGAAGAAAAAAAAGATAAAGCTACTAATGTTGAAGAAATTGATACTAAAATTAAAGAATTAAGTAATTTACTATCCCAGATAGGGAGAAGTTTTTATACTCAAGGTGATTCTGCTCAAACTAATCTCTAATTAAAAAACAAAGAGATGTTATAATTTAAACTATGGATGATTATTATCAAATTTTAGGTGTTCCTGAAAATGCTGATGAAGAGACTATTAAAAAAGCTTTTAGAGAATTAGCTAAAAAGTATCACCCTGATAGACCAGGTGGTGATGCTGAAAAATTTAAAAAAATAGCTGAAGCCTATAGAGTTCTTTCAGATAAAAAATTAAGACAAGAGTATGACCAAAGAAGAAAATATCAAGGTGCTTTTACTTTTGATTTTGGTGATCTCGATGATTATGTAAGAAAAACCATTTGGGGCGATGATTTTTTTACTTTATTTGATGATTTTTTTACTATTTTTTCCCAACCCCAAAGAAATTCTAGATATAAAGAAACTGTTTTTGAAATAGAAATAAACCCACTTGATCTTTTACTTGATAATAAGATAGAAATACCTTTTTTTTATAATAAGGATAAAATCATTTTAAAAATTAGAAGCAATTTACCCGATCATTTAAAAGAGAAGGTCAAAAAATTAATTAATGATTTAAGAAAAAATGCCTAAGAAAAAATCCTCTCAAAAAGCTTTAAGAAGAAGTTTAAAAAGAAGGATTTATAATCTAAGAAGAAAATCTAAAATTAAAAAAGCATCTAAGGATTTACTTTCAGCTATTAAACAAAAGAACAAAAATTTAGCTAAAGAAAAATTATCTTTAGTTTACAAACAGCTAGATAAAGCTGGTAAAACCTTTATGCACAAGAATAAGGTGGCGAGATTAAAATCTAAGTTTGCTAGAAAGGTTAATAAAATAACAACTTCTGCTGAAGTTTAACTTTGAGAGTAAGATAAGTAGTTGAAAGAGATATCTTCGGGGATATCTTTGATGCTTATTAAAAATTTTTTAAACTTCTTATCAGTTTCCGAAAGAGCCCTGATCATTCTTTTTATTTCTTCATCACTTAAACGAAAGCTATAAGTTCTAATTTTGTTTATATAATAGCTATTACCTTCAACTTTAAAATTTTTTTTCACCAGAAAAATTTTGATCAAAGATCTATAAAGAAGACTTAAAACTTTTAAAGATTCAATTCTGTTTTTGCTTTTATCTTCTAAAATAAATTTTTTAAAATGATGAATAAAAAATGGCCATTTTTTTTCAAGAAAATAATCTTGAATTTTAAAAACATTTATTTGCAAGGTTATTAAATTTGGTAAATCTTTAGCGGTATTTTGATCAATATTTCCTAAGGCTTCAATTTTTTTAAGGTCTTGTATTAAAAGATCTATATTTTCTCGGTAATTTTCAATTATAAATTCTTTAATTTCTAAGGGCAGTTTAATTTTGCTTTTAGAGAGAAAGTCGTAAATAAATTCACTCTTTTTCTTGGGTTTTAATTCTCCTAGATTGAGAACATTAAATTTAAGGCCTCTTTTTTTTAGAAGATTAATAAAGTTTTCAGGATTTTTTCTAAAAACTAAAATTATTTTCAGATTATAATTTCGTTGAAGCAAAAAAGCCAAATCTTTTAGAGTATTTTCTTTTGTTTCTTCTAAATTCTTAATAACTAAATCAGATTTATTTGTAAAAAGATCAGCGTTTAAGTATTTTTCTATTTCAGCAATTAAATTTTTACTTCTTTCTGCATAAATAACCTTAAATTTGTCAGAAATTTCTTTTATTTTTTCTTCTACAATCAAAAAATTATTTCCTATTAGGATGTTAATTCTCATAAATCAATTCTTATAGACAATAAACTAAGGTTTAAAATTTAATTTTATTTTAAAATAATATCTTTTTATTATTTATTTAACAGCCTCTTTAAGATCTTTTGAAGGAGTAAAACGGGGTACTTTGGTTGCTGGCACCTCAATTTTTTCGCCTGTTTTGGGATTGAGTGCTGTTCGGGCTTTCCTTTCTCTAACTTTGAAAGTTCCTAAACCAGAAATTTTTACTTGATATCCTGATTTAAGGGCTTTAGTTATTCTTTCGGTAAGCCAATTTAAAATCTCTAAAGAATCTTTTTTAGTTAAATTAAAATTTTCGACCATTTCTTGAGCTAAATGTTCTCTTTTTAAAATATTTCCTCTAGCCATTTTTCAATTTTTTATTTAAAAACGACCATTTATCTATATTTTAAACCTAAAAGAAAAAAAATACAACTATTTTGCGTATTCAACAGCTCTATTTTCTCTTATAGCTACAACCTTAATTTCTCCTGGATATTTTACTTCTTTTTCTATTTTTTGAGCTATTTCTTTGGCAAGTTTGTATAACTCCACATCGCTAACTTCTTCGGCGTTAACAAAAACTCTTATTTCTCTTCCTCCCGAAATAGCATAAGCTTTTTCTACTCCTGGAAAAGAAGTTGAAATTTTTTCTAAATCTTGCAATCTTTGAAGATAAATTTCTGTTGTTTCTCGTCTAGCTCCTAATCTATGGCCAGAAATCGAATCAGCTGTAAGGACGATAAAAGCTTCGGGAATAGCAAAAGGATAGGTTTCGTGATGAGACCTCATAGCTAAAATAACCTTTTCTTCAATATTATATCTTTCTAAAATTTTAATGCCTATTTCTAGATGATTGCCTTCAAATTCATGGGTTACTGATTTTCCTATATCATGAAGAAAACCAGCTTTTTTAGCTACATAAGAATCAAATCCTAATTCTTCGGCGATTATCTTTGAAAAAGTAGCTACTTCTATTGAATGCAAAAGAGCATTTTGACCATAGCTATATCTAAACTTCAATCTTCCCATTAAAATCATTACTTCCGGAGGAAGATCAAAAAGACCAACTTCGTAGCTTGCATTTTTGCCAGCTTCTTCAATTATTTTTTCAATTTCATCTTTAGCTTCTTTTATTTTTTCTTCGATTGTGGCTGGATGGATTCTTTCGTCTTTTATTAATTTTTCTAAGGCTATTCTAGCGATTTCTCTTCTTACAGGATCAAAGGAAGAAAGAATAACAATTTCAGGTGTTTCATCGATGATAAGTTGAACCCCTGAAAGATTTTCAAAGTGCTTTATATTCCTACCCTCTTTACCAATTATTCTTCCTTTCATCTCTTCGTTAGGTAGAGAAATAGTAGTAGTAGTGATTTCACTTACTACGGAACGTGAATATCGAGGTAAATTTTCTACAAGGATTTTTCTACTTTCTTCTTCTACTGTGTCTTTAATTCGTTTCTGATGTCGGGTGATTATTTCTAATAATTCATTTTCATTTTCTTTTTCTATTCTTTCTATTAACATTCTAAAAGCTTCCTCCTTGCTAAGATTACTAATTTTTTCTAAGCTCTCTTCTAGAAATTTTTCTTTATCTATAATTATTTTTTCTCTATTTTCAATGTCGTTAGCTTTATTTAATAAAAATTTTTCCTTTTCTAATAAGGTAAATTCTTTTTCATCAAGAAAGGTTTCACGCTGAGAGATCCTTTTTTCCCTTTCAAGGATATCGCTTAAGATTCTTTCTCTTTCTTTTTTAGATTCTTCGACAATGTTTAAAGATTTTTCTCTAGCTTCATTAAGAATTCTTTCAGCTTCTTTTCTTTTTTCCGCTAAGTTTTCTTCCGTTTGTTTTTCTAAAGAACTAATTTTTTTCTTACTTAAAAAATCTCTAACAAAATATCCTAAAACTAATCCTCCTAAGAACAAAAATATAAAAATTAAAAACGTCATTGTATAATTATTTTATCATACAATAATAAGATTAACTTTAAATATAATATAATGTAAATATAGTTAATGCAAAATGATCAAAAAGTTATTCTTTTAATTTTAGACGGTTGGGGAGAAGGAGATAAGAATATCTCTAACCCCTTCCGGTTTGCTAAAACAATTAACTTTGATAATCTTAAAGAAAATTTCCCCTTTTGTTTACTAACTGCTTCCGGTTTAGCTCAGGGTTTACCTTACGGTGAAGCAGGTAGCTGTGAAATGGGTCATTTTGCTATGGGAACGGGTGTTGTTTATTATCAAGATTTTTCAAGGATAAATCTATTAATTGAGTCGGGAGAATTTTATCAAATGCCCCAATTTAAAAGTATTTTTGATCATTGTCGCAAATTTAATTCTAGACTGCATCTTATCGGTCTTATAGGGGAAAGCTTTAATAAATCTTCCATAAATCATATTTTAGCTTTATTGAAGTTAGCTCAAATAAACAATTTTAGCAATGTTTATTTACATCTTTTTACTGATGGTCTTGAATCAAGAGCAAAATCAGCTCTTTTTTTGATAAAAAATCTGTTTGACGAAACTAAGAAAAAAAATTTTTCCTTTAAGTTAGCTACTCTTTGTGGTAGGAGCTATGCTTTGGATGAAACCAGAAATTACACTCTAAAAACCCAGGTTGCTTTTCTCTTGTTAGTGGAAGGCAAAGGAACCAAAGTAGATGATCCTTTTTCTTATCTAGAAAACAAATACCGCGAAGAAAATTTTAATGATAGCTTATTAGAGCCATTAGTTATAGAACCTGATGGTATTATCAAGGATAATGATGCGGTCATATTTTTCAACTACGAGACAAAATCGATAACTCAATTAGCTGAAGCTTTTTTAGATAAAAATTTTGATAAATTCCCTCGTCCTAGTAGGTATAATCTTTATATCGCTTCTTTTGTTAAATACTTAGAAAAGACAGGTTATCCAATTATATTTGAAAGACAAAAAATTAATGTTAATTTGGCAAAAATTTTATCGGATCAAAAAATCAAGCAAATTAAAATAATAGATTCTTCACGAGAAAACTTGTTTAGATATTATTTTAACGGTTTTATTGAGGAAGAACATCCTTTAGAAACTTTTAATATCTTACCTCCTTTTCCTCTTGAAGACAAAGATTTGATTTTAGAAAAAACCAGAGAAATGTTTGATTCTGTGTTTCTAATAATTAAAGAAAAAAGTTATGGTTTTATACTTGCTAATATTCCTGTGTTTGATGTTGTTGGACATGGGGGTGATTTTAATCTGGCGATACAAGCTGTTGAATTTGTTGATAATTTAATTGATCAACTAGTTAGAGTTTCTTTGGCCAATGAGTATTCATTAATTATTACTTCTGATCATGGTAATATTGAGAAGTTAATAGATATTAAAATGGGGGAGAAAGATTTAAGACACAATATTAGTCCTGTTCCTTTTTATCTTATAGATTCATCTTTAAGAAAACAAAAAACCAAGGATGAATTATCTTTTTTTAGTAACAAAATCTTGGGTTCTTTAGTAGATATCCCTGCTACTATCCTTGATTTAATGAAGATAAAAATACCACCCTCTTTTGAAGGCAAGAGTCTTTTGAGATATTTTTAGGAAATATAAATTAATTACTCAAAGTAAAAATGCTTCTTCATTCTAAAAAAATATTATCTTTACCAGGGGTCTATATTTTTAAGGATCATCAAAAAAAACCTCTCTATGTAGGTAAAGCTAAAGATTTAAAAAAAAGAGTACAACAATACTTTCGTTCTCGTTCTCTTAAAATTAAAAAACTTCTTTCCTTAGCTCAAGATATAGAAGTTATTTACACTCCAACAGAAATTGAAGCTTTACTTAAAGAAAGCAATTTAATAAAAAAACTTAATCCACCTTTTAATCATTTATTAAAAGACGATAGCCAGTATTTTTATCTTGGTTTTACCAAAGATTTATTTCCTAAGGTAATAATTACTCATCAACCAGAAAAGTATGATTTTCAGGAGGTTATTGGTCCTTTCTCCGAAGGAGTAAGTTTGAAAAATATTTTAAAAATAGTGAGAACTTCAATACCTTTTTGTACTTGTAGAGAAAATCATTTAAGAAAATGTTTAAATGCAGAAATAGGATTATGTTTTGGTTTTTGTTGTTTGAAAGATAGTGAAATTAAAAAAGAGAATATCAAAAAATACTTAGGAAATCTTGAATTAATTAAACAAATATTATCAGGTAATTTAGTTTCTTTGAGAAAAAAAATATTGATGCATATGAAAACAGCCTTAGAAAAAGAAAACTTGAACAAAGCTATTGAGTTAAAAAAGATTTATGAATCTATAAAAAAAATAGAATCCAGTCAAGAAATTATCAGGGAAAAAGATTCGTATTTACTTGAAAACGAAAAAAGAAAAATCTTAATCTCTATAAGGAAAATTTTTAATCTCAATAAATTGCCTCAAAGAATTGAAGTTGTAGACATTTCTCATTTTTCTGGTAAAGAAAAAATAGGAGTAATAGTAACTTTTATTGAAGGAGAATATATTCCTAGCTTATTAAAAGTTTTTAATATACAAAAAGTGGTTAAACCAGATGACCCCCGTATGATTTATGAAGTTTTAAATCGAAGATTAAAACATTTAGAATGGGGGTTACCAGATTTATTTTTGATTGATGGAGGAAAGATTCAATTTAAATTTGCTCACCAGGCAGTAGAGGAGAAAAAAGTTGGGGTAAAAATTTTAGCTTTAGCTAAACCACAGAAAAAAATTTATTACGATGAAAATAATTATATTCTTTTAGATGAATATCCCTTGATAAAAGATTTTTTTCTTGCTCTTGATCAAAAAGCTCACTATGCCGTTATTAATAGATTAAGAAAAAAGATTAATTCTAGATTTAATTATTAAAGAACACTAAATAGCAATTGTCCAAATTCTATAGGGTCAGTGCTGATTACAGGAAAAAGAAAAATTTCCAGTGAGCCTATATCGCAGTTTTGTTTCTCAACAGAACCACGATCAACCCAAAAACCTAAATTGTTTATTAATTTCCAGGGAGATTTTTTAATGAAAACGAAATTAAAACTTTCTGTTCCCAATCTAAGAAGGCGATCAATAACATTCCAAAGAAATACCTGGCTTTTTTCTTCAATTTTTCCTTTAATTATTAATCCCTTTTCTTTTTTGGGGGTAAGATCAGAGCCTATTTTTAAGTTATTATACTCCTTAGCTATTTTTAATTTATTGGCTAAATAAAAATAATCTTCAAAATAATCTTGATTAGTTTTTTTCTGATAACTATAAATTTTTTGATAAAAATTTTTTAAAGGCCAAGGAACGTGACGATAGCTTAATAATTGAAAATGGGGATGTAAAATAGAGGCTCCAGCCCGGAAATGATAATTCCAAATCAATATTTGAGTTTTTATTTTGGGATCTACTTTTTTTATTTTTTTAAACCAATCTCTGGCTAAATTCCAAGCTTGACTGAAATCATCTCTTTTTATTTTAGCTAATGAATGTTTTTTAAAAATAACTAAACTGTGATAATCAGCCATTTTGCTTAAATTGGCTGCTGTGACCGCCAGTTCATTTTCTAATCTTCCCAGTTCATCAATTGGTGTTTCTTGTTTATAAACACAAAAAGGATCATAGGTTGTGTCATCATTTTGTTGGATTTTAGTTAGTGGTTGCTTTCTTTTTCCTCGGGAAATATTTAAAATTACTTCTTGGTGCAAAACTTTATTTTGAAGATAGATAATTTTTTGATTTTTTAAATGGGGATATTTTTTTTTAATTAAATCTTGCTTTAAGAAAACATTCGTTTCTTTAATTGCTAATATTCTGTTAAAGATTTTTTTAGCACGGAGATCAAGATTTCTAAAAATATTTTGACTGTAACTTTTCATTTTACTTTTGCACAAAATAATCTTTGGATAAATTTAATTCATGAGGCATTCTTCCTTGGGAGAATTTTTCTAAAATTATTTTAAAGCTTTTCTTGATTTTTTTTAAAATTAAACCTTCTTCTAAATTCCATTTTGTTAAAACTATTTCTTCCGCTTTTTTTCTTTTTCTACTATTTTGAATCCCGATCTTAAAACGCCAAAATTTTTTTGTATTCAATTCCTTGATTATAGATTCTATTCCTTTATGTCCAGCAGAATGAGAAGCGAATGAAATTTTGAAGTGAGGGAAAATTAAGTCAGCATCATCATGAATGACAAGGAGGTTTTCAGGATTTAGTTTTGTTTTTTTAATAATTTCTTTAATACCTAAACCGCAATCATTCATATACCCTAAGTTGCTGCCTAAAATAAGATTATTAAAATGAGTATAATAAGAGTTTTTTAAAAATACGGGTTCTTGAATATAAAAATCAACTATTTCTTTGCCTAAATTATGTTTTGAGTTTTTAAATTCTGGTTTATTGTTTCCTAACCCGTAAATTATTTTTATTTTTTTCATTGTAAATTGATTAAATCAAATTTTAACAAATTAAAATGATTTTTAGTAATTAAACATATGTTAAAATAAAAAATCATGAAAGGAGATTATCGAGCAGAACATATTCAGATTTTAGAAGGAATTGAAGCAGTTAGGAAAAGACCGGGTATGTACATTGGAGGAACTGGGAGTGAAGGACTTCATCATTTGATTTGGGAAGTAGTAGCTAACGCTGTTGATGAGGCTCTTATGGGCTACGCTAAAAATATTGATGTTATTTTAGAAGGGAAAAGAGTAACGGTCTCAGATGACGGTCGGGGTATCCCAGTTGATTTACACCCTCAAACAAAAAAATCAGCCTTAGAAACAGTTTTAACCAAACTCCATGCCGGAGGTAAATTTGATACTAAAATTTATAAATCTGCTGGCGGTCTACACGGTGTTGGTATTAGTGTAGTTAATGCTTTATCTCGATATCTTAAAGCGGTAATTTATCGTGATGGTTTTGTTTGGTTCCAAGAATATAAACAAGGAAAACCAATTACAGAGCTTAAAAGAGGTAAAAAAACAGAAGCAACAGGAACATCTATTACTTTTGAACCAGATCCAGAAATATTTTCTGAAATTAAATTTGAAAGAAAAAAAATCTTAGATTATTTAAGGCATCAAGCTTATTTGACTAAAAACCTAAGGATTAATTTTTATGAGAAAGAAGGTAATTTTTCCTATAGTTTTTATTTTGAAAAAGGTTTGATTGCTTTTATGAGACATTTACTGAATAATAAAAAATCGATAATTAATGATTATCTTTTTTTTACTAATGATCAAAATGGTTTGACTTCTCTTCAAAAAGAGGAAAATTTTTATATTGAAACATGTTTTACTTATTTAGACAATCAGGACACAGCAGAATATGCCTTTACTAATAATATTATTAATCCAGAGGGAGGTGTTCATTTAGTTGGATTTCGTTATGGTTTGTTAAAAGCTATTAACAAAGTAGGAAGTGAATTAGGGATTATTAAAAATAAAATTAATCTATCGGTTGATGATATAAGAGGAGGGTTGTTAGCAATTATTTCTATTAGAATACCTGAACCACAATTTGAAGGACAAACGAAATCAAAATTAGGTAATCCAGAAGTTCGAGGATTGGTCGAAGAATTTATTTTTCGTCAGTTTGAAGAATATCTTCATAAAAATACCAACAAAGCAAAAGAAATTATCAATCGAATAATTTTAAATGCTGAAGCAAGAAAAGCAGCTCGTTCAGCTAGGGAAGCAATTTTTAAAAAAAGAATTCAAACAGGATTGGCTTTATCAGGTAAATTAGCTGATTGTTCTTCTCGTGATCCTTCTAAAAGAGAAATTTTTGTTGTTGAAGGAGATAGTGCTGGTGGAAGTGCTAAACAAGGGAGAGATAGGACTTTTCAAGCAGTTTTGCCCTTAAGAGGTAAAATTTTAAACGTAGAGAAGTCTAGTTTAGATAAAATACTAAAATCTCAAGAAATAAAAGATTTAATTATTAGTTTAGGAACAGGTTTTGGTAAAGAGTTTAACATAGAAAATTTAAGATATTCGAAAATTATTATAGCTTCTGATGCTGATTCTGATGGTAATCATATAAGAACTTTGTTGCTTACTTTACTTTATCGTTATTTTCGTCCTTTAATTCAAAACGGTTTTGTTTATATTGCTCAGCCTCCTTTATATAAAATTCAAACCGGCAAAGAGGTTTACTATGCTTATAGCGATGAAGAAAAAGAAAAAATTATCAAGAATCTTTCTGGTAAAAAAAATATAGATGTCCAAAGATATAAAGGATTAGGAGAAATGAACCCCGAGGAATTATGGGAAACCACTATGGATCCTCAAAAACGAATTTTAAAACAGGTTACCTTACAAGATGCCGAAGAAGCTGAAAGAATTTTTTCTATTTTAATGGGCCAAGAAGTCGAACCACGAAAAAATTTTATTGAAACTTATGCTAAGGAAGTTAAAAATCTTGATATATGAAAATTATTTAAGTTTCTTATTTTCTATCTTGTGCTTTCTTTTTTTTATTAAAAAAATCCCTTTTCTTCTATTTTTAACTGGTTTTTTGGGAGGATGGAATATTTGGGGTAGTTTAGGTCAGGCTTTTTTTTGGGGGTTTATTTTTTTGCCTTTATTTTTAGTTGTTACTAATGAGATCAATTTTCCTTTTTATATACTTTTGATAAGTATTTTTCTTTTATTTTTTTTGGTGTTTAAAAAAATAAAATATTTTGATTGGTTAATTTTGTTTTTCTCTTTTCTTATGAATTTTTATTTGCTTTCTATGGATTATTATTTTCTTTTACTGTTTCCAATAATAATATTATTTTGGTTGGTTTATTTTAGAGGAAAAAATTTATTCTCTACTTTAATTAGTGTTTTGTTCTTTTTTGAGTTTATTTTTGCTTTAATGTTTTTTCATTTTTCTTTTATTCAAAAAACAATCATAGTCTTTTTATTGTTTTTAATTTTTCACTATGTTATAATTAAAAATTATGAATCTTATTCCTATAGTTATTGAAAAAACTCAATATGGAGAGAGAGCTTACGATATTTATTCTAGACTTTTGAAAGAAAGAATTATTTTTTTGGGTACTCCTATTAATGATGTCGTGGCTAACAGTATTATTGCTCAGCTTCTTTTTTTAGAACATGAAGATCCCCAAAAAGATATTCATTTTTATATTCACAGTCCTGGAGGTGAGCTTCATTCAGCTTTAGCTATTTATGATACTATGCAATTTATTAAACCTGATGTAGAAACCATAGGAATAGGAATTGTAGCTTCAGCAGCTTCTCTTCTTTTAGCTGCTGGAACTAAAGGTAAAAGATATGCTTTACCTAATACAGAAATTCTCCTGCATCAAGTAATGGCAGGGCCATTAGGTGGTCAAGCCACAGAGATAGAAATCGCAGCTAAGGAAATTTTAAAATTAAAGGATAGGGTAAATAGAATTTTAACAGAACATACCGGACAACCTCTAGAGAAAATTGAAAAAGATACGGATAGAGATTTTTGGATGTCAGCTGAAGAAGCAAAAGAATACGGAATTATTGATAAAATTATTACTCGAAGAAGTTAGGTAATTTATGGAAGAGAAGAGGTAATAATAAAAGCTCCTGATGTGGGAATCAATATCAATCTATATTTATTCTCATTGATCATACCTATTTTAATTTGAGTAGAAGTAGTTTCCCCAGTCAGTTTTTTAAAATATATCTCTTTGGTAGCGAAATCGTAAAAAGTTGCTTCAACAGGTAAATTAAAAGCTTCCTTTATCGAAGAAGTATTATTTAATAAATAAATATAATCAGAGGTAGTACTATTGTTAACTAAATAAACTCCCCAAGCACTATTTTCTTCTCCTATAGTTGCTTTTTCTTTAGCAAGTTTTAATACAGAAACAACTAATGAAACTGACTCTTCTAAAATGAAATCTCCACGAGAAAAATTACTAAACCAAAAAGAAGAAAAAGAAATAATTAAACCGAAAATAATTACCACCAATAAAATTTCTATAAAAGTAATTCCTTTTTTCATTTAAAATTTAATTAATAATGAATTATTTTAATCAAATTTCTCGTTTTTACCAAATTGATATATATGCTGTTTTTTCTACTTTTTTTCTTTTTTTTATTTTAGTGGTTAATGTAGTAAATAAGTTAAATAAATTTAATTTTTTCAAAAAAAAATTTTCTTTAATCAGAATTTATTATTTTATTTTTTATATTTTGATTTTAGCTTTTTTAGGATATTCTTTGTTTTTGATGAGAATGCAGTATGAAGTATGGAAAATGAATCCCATCTCTAAATATATTCTTCCTCCTTATCAGGATATTAGCTATTTTTGGGGATATTCTCTTTTTCATTATTTTCGAGATTTTTATTTCAGATTGTTAGGAGCTCTGCTTTCTTTAGTTGTTATTTTTCTAATCAATTTTAGTTTAAAAAGAGATGTTTTTTACGATGAGGAAAAAATACTAGTGCCTTTACTCAATTTGTTTTTTTCCTTTCCTTATAATATTTTTTTTGTCATGAGTGGATTTTTTATGTTATTATTAATAATAATGGTCAAAATATTTATTAATCCTCAAAATTTATTTCGTTACTATTCTTTTAAAAACTATTGGTTGCTATGGGCCACTGTACTTTTTATGGTTCAACCTCTTTTTATTTCTAATTATTATTTTTTACAATATAGGCCATGATTTTACCTCCCGAGGATATAAAAAATATTTTAATTAAAAGAGGAATTATTGAAGAACAAACTTGGCAAGAAATAGAAAAAGAAAGTAAAAGATTAAACCTAAGCCCAGTTGATATTCTTTTAAGCAGAAGGATAGTGGATATTGATTTTTTTTACAATATTCTTGCTGAAGAAATAAAAATTCCTAGAGCAAAAATTAGGGGAGTAGATATTCCTTCCAATATCTTAGTCATTATACCTGAAAAAATAGCCTTCGAAAAAAAATTAATTCCTTTTTCTATAGAAGGTAATATTCTAAAAGTAGCTATGGCTAATCCACAAGATATTGAGACTATTAGTATTTTAGAGGAGATTTCAAAAATGAAAATAGAACCCTTTTTAGCTACTCCCCAAGAAATTCAATACGCTTTAGTTAACTATCAAAAACTTTATCGAGAAGAATATGAAAGATTGTTACAGTCAGACAGAGATTTTATTATTACTAAAAAATACGAAAGTGAAAGTGATATTATTAAATTATTTGATAATCTTTTGGGATATGCTATTGGAACCAATGCTTCAGATATTCATATCGAAGCTTTAGAAGAGGAAGTTCTTATTAGGTTTAGAATTGATGGTATTTTAAGGGAGATGATGAAATTTCCTAAAAAAATATTAGATCCTTTAATTGCCAGAATTAAAGTTTTAAGTGATCTTCCTCTTGATGAACACTTTAGACCTTTAGATGGAAGATTTAAAGCAAAAATAGGTGATTTTGAATTTGATATTAGAGTAGCGGTAATGCCTACTGTTTACGGAGAAAAGGCTGTTCTTAGAATTTTATCAGGGGCAGTTCAAGCTACTTCTTTAGAAGAATTAGGAGTTAATGAAGATGTGGAACAAAAAATAGAATCTTCCATTAGGAGGACATTTGGTATGATTTTAGTAACAGGTCCAACTGGTTCAGGTAAGACCACTACTCTCTATACCTTGATTAATATGCTTAATAACCCAGGTGTTAATATTGTTACCATAGAAGATCCTGTTGAATACGCTATTCTAAGAGTTAATCAGACCCAGGTTAACAATAAAGTTGGTTTAAATTTTGCTTCAGCTTTAAGAGCTTTTTTGAGACAAGATCCTAACGTTATAATGGTTGGTGAAATCAGAGATCAAGAAACAGCTGAAGTTGCTACTCAAGCAGCTTTAACAGGACATTTAGTTCTTTCTACGTTGCATACTAATAATGCTGTTACTGCTATTTCTAGGTTAATTGATTTAGGAGTTCCTCATTATCTTGTAGCCGATAGTTTAGTTGCAGTTTTAGGACAAAGATTAGTCAGAAAAATATGTTTAGATTGTATTATTTCTGAAGATACCACTGCTTCGCAAAGAAAAATAATTATAGAACAGTTAAAATCTTTGAATTTACCAAACGAAGATTTGGAAAGCTATGAAGCAAGACTTCCTCAAAATATTTATCGAGGAAAAGGTTGTTTATCTTGTGGTTATACGGGCTATAGAGGAAGAGTTGGCATTTTTGAAATTGTTGTTATTGAAGAGGAGTTAAAAGAGTTGATTGCGAGTAAAGATTTTTCTTTCGAGAAGATAAATTCTGTTATTAGACATCATGGTTATCGAAGTATGTTTGAAGATGCTTTAGATAAAATTTCGGTCGGTATTACCACCTTAGAAGAAGCTTTAAGAGTTATTAGAGAATGAATGTTTTTAGATTCAAAGCTTATGACAACAAAGGAGTGTTGCATAGTGGTAATATTTATATGTCTAGCGAAGATGAAGTTGTTGCTTTTTTAGTTAGAAATAGTTTAACCCCCCTAGAAGTAAAGCCTCTGCCTCAAAATATTTTTTACCGACTTTCTTTTAGGTTTTTTTCACGAATAACTTTTCAGCAGAAAATTTTTTTAATTAGGAATCTATATTTAATTTTAAAATCTGGATTAGGATTAGAAAAAGGTATTAATGCTTTAATAGAACAAAGCAAAGGTGGATTGAAAGATTTTCTTTTTTATTTGAATTATTCTATCCAAAGAGGTGATCCTATTTATAAAGCATTTGCTTCTTTTCCTCACGCTTTTTCAATTATCGAAGTTGAAACCCTAAAATCAGGAGAAATTTCAGGAAATTTGTTAGAAAATTTAGAAAGATGGGGAGAAAATTTAGAGAGACAAAGACAAATAAGAAACGAGATAATTTCCAATCTTTTATATCCAGCTATTGTTTTAATGCTTTCTTTTGCTGTTATAATTCTTTTAATAACTTTTGTTCTTCCTAGGGTTGGTTTGCTTTTAAGGGAGACGATAAGTAAACCTCCGTTGTTTACCAGGTTTCTTCTTTCTCTTAGCTCTTTTATTAACAGCAACTTAGCTTTTTTTATTTATGCCAATATTTTATTTTTATTAATTTTAATTATTTTATTTTCTCTAAGAAGAACTAGAATTATAATGTTTGATATTATTATTCGTTTACCGCTTTTTTCTAAAATTTACCTCTATTTAAGTCTTAGCCAAGCTCTTTTTGTTATGTATTCACTGTTAAAATCGGGAATTTCTTTAGTTTACTCGTTAGAATTAAGTGCTAACTCTATTTTCCATCCTCGAGTAAAAAGGTCTCTTCGCAATGTAGCTAATTCTTTAAAAAGAGGTAAAAAATTAAGTGATGCTTTAAGGGAAGAAAAAGATTTACCTCAGTTTCTTTCTAGTATTTTAGGAATAGCTTCAGAAACAGGATCTTTAGAAGAAACAATAAAAGTAACAGAAAATTACTACATGGAAGAATTTAGATCAATAGTAAGAAATGTGTTGAATCTTTTACAACCTGCTCTTTTAATTTTTGTTGGTTTTATTGTTGGTTTTACTGCTATCGGTGTTATTGTTCCTATTTATCAACAAATTTCTTCCCAGCTTCAAATAGAAAGAGGCGGTGGTTTAGGTCAGGTTCCTTAAATTAATTAAAATATAAAAATGGACAAAAAAGAAAAATTATTTTTTGTCAAAAAATTAAACCTTAATCCTTTTCCTGAAAAAATTCCTCCCCTGGTAAAACTTGATAAATTTTCTGCTAAATTTCAAAGTTTTATAAAAAACAAGAAAAAAGTTTGGCTAGGAGGAAGAATAATGGCTGTTAGAGAACATGGCAAAATATCTTTTATTAAAATACAAAGTTTTGATTCCAGTATTCAAATCATTCTTAAAGAAAATTTAACCAAAGATTATAAACTAGCGTTGAAACTTATTGATATCGGAGATTTTTTTGCTTTTCAGGGACAAGCTTTTTTACCTCAAACCAAAGAAAAAAGTTTGCTTGCTGATAATTGGTTTTTACTTTCAAAGTCAATTAAAAATTTTCCTAAAGAATACTATAAGGTAAAAGACGAAGAACTTCTTGTTCGTTCTCCTTATTTAAGAACTATCTTTTACCAAGATGACAGGAGAATTTTTTACTTGCGTTTTTGGTTGATTCAGAAATTAAGAGAAATTTTATGGAAAGAAGGATTTTTAGAAGTAGAAACACCTATTCTTCAGAGTCATTACGGTGGTGCTTTGGCTAAACCGTTTATTACTTATTTAGAAGCCCTCAAAGAAAAACTTTATTTAAGAATAGCACCAGAAATTTATTTGAAAAAAATGATTGTTGGTGGTTTTGAAAAAATATTTGAAATTGGAAAAAATTTTAGAAATGAAGGAGTAGATCGAGAACATAATCCTGAGTTTACCATGATGGAACTATACTGGGCTTATCAAGATAGAGAAGGATTAATGAAATTTACTCAGAAAATAATTCAAAGATTGATCCAATTTTATAATCAGTTTCAAAACAGATCTAATTCTTTTAAAATAAAATTTAAAGATCAGGTAATTGATTTTTCTGGTGAATGGAAAGTTTTTCAATACATCAATCTTATTAAAGAAAAAACGGGTTTAGATTATTTTAGTAATGATTTAAAGGACTTTTTAAATTTTGCTGAAAAAGAAAAGATTCAATTTAATCCTAAAATAATCACTAAAGGAAAGATTGTTGACGAAATTTTTAAAAAATTGATAAGACCACAGTTAATCCAACCAACATTTTTAATTGATCATCCTAAAGATATTTCACCTTTAGCTAAAGCGAATGATCAAGATTTGAGATTAACCTCAAGGTTTCAAATATATATAGGCGGTTTTGAGGTTGCTAATGCTTTTGCTGAGTTGAATGATCCCATCGATCAAAAAGAAAGATTTGAAGAAAATTTTAAATTATTAAAAAAAGGAGAAGTTGAAGCCCACCCTTATGACGAAACTTTTATCGAAGCTTTAGAATATGGAATGCCACCCACAGCTGGTTTAGGGATTGGCTTAGATAGGTTATTGACCATTATTTTAAATCAAAAATCTGTTCAGGATATTATTTATTTTCCTTTAATTAAAAGAAAATAATCTTCTCTCACCTTACTTTCCTTGTCTTTAAACTAATTGTCACTGATTGTCCTGGAT
>JBBINE010000013.1:0-29486 GCA_037444025.1 bacterium
TTAGAACATGAGTGAGTTTCCCTATATTTATTTTGACCTGGCAGCCAAGTTTCAATATCATATTGCTTATAATCAGTAAAACCAATATCACCCGTACAAATTAAAACAACACGATAAGGTAAATTCAAAGCTTGCATAATTTTTTCTTGCACGGAAAGTAAAAATTCATGTTCTTGAGATGATTGCTCTGGTAAGGTAAAACTAAACATTTCTATTTTATCGAATTGATGAGTTCGTAAAATTCCCCTTACATCTTTACCATAACTTCCCGCTTCTCTTCTAAAACAAGTTGAAAATCCCAAAAATCTCTTAGGGAGATCTTGTTCTTCTAAAATTTCATTAGCAAAATATGGTCCTATGGTATGTTCTGCGCTACCTATTAAGTAAAGTTCATCTTTAGGAAGATAATATCTTTCTTCTTTTTGCTCCTCCGATAATCTTCCCATTCCTTTATAATATTGTTCTTTTATAAAAACAGGAGGAATAATTGGTATAAAATTTTCTTCTATTAAAAGATCGTAGACAAACTGAATTAAAGCAAATTCTAATAAAACAGCTTCGTTCTTAAGGTAATAAAATCTAGAACCAGCTATTTCTCCCGCTTTCTCAGTATCAATCAAATCATAAATTTTGCCTAATTCTATATGATCCTTTATTTGAAAATTAAAATGAGGTATCTTACCTACAACTTTAATAACCTGATTTTCTCTTTCATCTTTACCTAAAGGAACATCGTCTGCATGAAGATTAGGTAGCTGATAAAGATATTCCTTTAAAATTTTTTCTTTTTCAGAATATTCTTTCTCAATAGAAAATAATTCCTGTTTTTTTACTTTAATTTCTTTAATTAAATTAGGGTCTGGTTTTGTGATAGAGTTTTTGTTAATAAAAGATCTAATTTCATTATTTTTTTTAATCAAGACATTAATTTCTTCTTTAAGATCGATAATCTTATCTACAATAGACGGATCGATTTGTCTGTTAACTAAGTTTTTTTTATACTTACCAGGATTTTTTACTAAATCTTTTAAATTAATCATTTATAATCAAATTATAAATTACAAAATGAAGAAAAGAAAAAATTATAAAAAAATTAGATTATCTTTCGTTTTTATATTAATTTTTATACTTGGTTTTTTTTATTTAACTTATTTTTATCACTACGAAAAAATTAATATCGAACCACCGGAGCTAAAACCATATTTAACTCCCTACCTCGAAAACAAAAACCCAATCACTATTTATCCAGCTTTAAAATTAATTTTGAAAGATTTTCCGCAAATATTAAGAATAAAAACTACTCATAATATTTTTCGCAAAGAAATTTCTCTAAAAATAACTCAAACTACATTAATAGCTAAGATATGTGATTTAAAAAAATGTTTTTACTTAGACAACCACGCTAGAATTCTAGATGTTAAAAAAGATTTATCTACAAACAAACAGCTTTTAGAAATTAAATCATATTTAGATATTAAAGATAATAGCAATCTTCATCCTTTGTTAAAAAACGCTTTACTCAACATTTTTGAGTTTGCTAATTATTTTGGGATTTCTTTAAAACAAATAAAAATCTACTCCAATTTTGATTTAGGAGTTATTGATAATAAAAATCGTGAATTTCTTTTTGATCCTCATAGAGATATAGAAGAACAAATCAAAAAATTTTATCTTTTTATAGAAAAAATAAAAGACGATCAAGCTCAAAGAATTGACTTACGAATTTACCAGAAAATCTACTTTAAATAAAAAATTAAAAACTTAAATATTTTTTGATTGTCGAGGAGGAAGACATTCTCGATGATATATGGGTCTATTTAAGTCAGGCAAAAAGGGTAATTCAGTAATTTCCTTTCCACATTTAGCACAAACCCACTTCTCTCCTGATCTAGGATGAAAAGTCCTCCTCGTATTTCTAGAATTTTTAAACATCAGCCGAGGAACTTCCTTTTATTTTTTATTTTTATTAATTGTTGACCTTTGGTCAAAGACTGCCGCGGACAAGAAAGTCCCTCGGCTCTTTGTTAACATTTATAATTATAGCAAAATTTTTAGATAAGACAAATTTTTGGTATAATAAATTAAAAAATTATAGAAGTCGATAGTAAGAAAAAGAAATTCTAAAGATGGATAAACCTATTTATCAGGAAATATTAGAAAACATCCTTAAAGCCATAGTTAATCACCCTGATGAAGTAAAAATCCAAAGAATTATTGATGAAATGGGAGTATTATTAAAAATAAAAGTACACCCCCAAGATATGGGTTTGATCCTAGGAAGAAAAGGTGAAAATATTAAGTCAATTAAAAATATCATAAGATCCATAGGTATTAAAAACCATGCTCGAGTTAATCTTAAAATAGAAGAACCTACACCATTGGAAAGATCAATGGCTCAAAAATCTATTTCTCGAAGCGAAGATATAATTAAAGAATTAAAAGAGAATTAATTTTTCGAAACCCATAAATTATTTTTAAGATAGAATCTCCACAGTTTATCTTTGTATTCTTGAGCATAATCAATTCCTATTCTTTTACTTTTTGCTATTTTTTTATTTTTATTTTCTTTGATATGGTTTAAAAATTTATAACCTTTTTTATTAAGACAAGAAAGAAAATTCTTGCTTAGCCATATCCTTTTACTTTGACATAAATCTTCTCCCCAAAAAAATTTATCAAGTTTCATTTCCTGACAAACTTTTCCTGGTCCTTTGGGATTTTGTAAATTTAATATTGGTTCTAAACTTCTGATTAAAATACATTCGGGATAACCTTCTTTAAAAGTTGTAATATTTAGCTGATAATATTTACCATATACTAAATAGATATATATAAGTCCTCCCCTTAAATATTCCGCTAAGTTTCTTGGGGTTAATTTGGCATTTTTTAATTGAGATATCTTCTTTACGAAAGATTCTTTATCTTCTATATAATTTTTAATCTTTTTCCATTGAGATTCAATTATTTTTAATTTTTCTCTAAAAGACTGCTCTTTTTTTGCATAAGCATGAGAAGCTTTATCTTTAGGCCCTAAATAAACCTCAACTTCAATAATTTTTCCTATTAAAATCTTGTTTTTTAACTTTCGTATGAGATAGGTACCAAGTATATTTTTAGCTACTTCAAAAGTAGGATGAGTAAAAAAATCTCTTTTTAATCTCATTCAAACAAAGGAATTTTTTCTCCTTCTTTGAGTTGAATAATTGCTTTTTTAAATTTTTTTCTAATACTTTTTATTTTACTCATGCCTCTCTCTCTTCTATGATAATTAATTAAATAAATTTTTAAAACATTAACATTAAACATTTCTCTAATCATTTTTTTTATTTGTGCTCTATTTGCTTCTCCTTCTATTCCAAAAACATATTTTCCCTGTTTAGCTAAAGCTAAGCTTTTCTCAGTAATTAAGGGATAAATTTTAAAATTATCTTCAACTTTTATAAATTCTACCTTTCCCCCTTTTTCTGTTCCTGCAATTTCTTTTTTTGTTTCCTCACTTCTATCCTCTTTTTCCTTTCTTCCCCAAACTTTTTTAAAAAAATTAAACTTCATTTCTTTTGTTTTTTAGGTCTTACAGTTTTTTTATTCTTACTTTATTATTAATAAAATTTTTTTTAATAACTTCAATTGCCCCAGTAGTTAAAAAAATATATTTATGTTTTAGAATTTCTAGTAAATTTAAATTACGAGCTTCCATGGCATCAGCATAAGGAAGATTTCTAACCGCTTTCAAAATATTAGCGTTATTATTTTCAATAACTAATAAAGCTGTTTCTCTTTTCTTTTTCTTGTTAGGAGAAAGAAATTTAGCAAAAAAAGTATCAAAATCTTTAGTCTTAGAACCTTCTGTTTTATCCACTACTTTAATTAAATTTTTCCTTAATTTTTCTGCCAAAGTGACCAAGAGTGCTTTAGTTTTCATTTTTTTATTAATTCTAATCTGTTTTTTTTCTTCGTTCCTGGGACCAAAAGTTACTCCCCCACCACGCCATATAGGAGATCTAATTGAAGAATGCCTGGCTCTACCTGTTCCTTTTTGCCTCCACGGTTTTCTTCCTCCACCTCTTACCTCACCTCTTGTTTTAGTATGAGCATAAGGATAAAATTTATTTAATAAATACCATCTCATTACTTGATGAACCAAAGCAGGATTAAACTTCAAATTTGCAATTTCATCTGGAAAATCCACCTCTCCAATCTTCTCTCCTTTGAAATTATTTAAATCTATTTTCATTTTTTTTAATTTTTAATTTCTTGCTTTTTTATATCTTTACTGTAAGCAAAATAAAAATTACCTTTATTACTTATAATATTACTTTTTATCTCTACTAAAGTTTTTCTTGGACCAGGTATGCTTCCTTTAATCAAAATAAGATTCTTTTCTGGTATTATTTTAACAACTTCAAGATTTTTAATGTTCACCCTCTTAGGAGAAATTCTTCCTGCCATCTTAAGACCCTTTCTTACTCTCTGAGGCCATCTTTGACCAATAGAACCAGGATGTCTTTCTCTGTCTTCTTGTCCATGCGTTCTCGGACCTCCAGAAAATCCATGTCTTTTAACTACACCAGCAAAACCTTTAGCTTTTTTTCTGGAAACTATATTAACTCTATCACCTTCTTGGAAAAAATCTACTTTTACTTCATCGCCTTTTTTAAGATCGACATTTACCGGTAATCTAAATTCCTTTATAAAATTAAATTTATTTTTTTTATTTTTTTCAAAACCTAATTTGACCCTTGCGTAACCAGAGTCATTTTTTTCTTTTATATCTAAAACTTGACAAGGACCAGCTTCGATAACGGTCACTGGAACAAATTCATTTTCTTTAAAAATTGTCATCATTCCTATCTTTTTTCCCAAAATAAACTTTAACCTCAAATTATCCATTTTATTTATCTTAATCTAAGAAAAATAAATAAGATGAATTTTATATTTTAGATAAAAAATTTCAATTAAATTAAAACAAATTTATTGAATAATCTTTATTTCTACCTCCACTCCTGCAGGTAAATCTAAAGAAGAAAAAAGTTCTAAAATTCGCGCCGGTGGATCAATAACATCAAATATTCTTTTATGAACTCGCATTTCAAACTGCTCCATGCTTTTCTTATAAATAAAAGGAGAGCGATTTACCGTATACCTTTTAAATTCTGTTGGTAAAGGTATAGGGCCTCTTACCTCTATTCCTTCTTTTAAAAATAAATCAGCTATCTGCTTCAAAGACTTATCCAATAATCTATGATCATATGATTTAAATCTAAGTCTAACAATCTGTTTTTTCTTTTCTTGTGTTTTCATTTTTTAACCCCAAAACAATATTGGTGTTCAATCAAAGCATTGATGCTTCCACTATGATATTATTTTGGTAACTACGCCTGCACCCACGGTTCTTCCACCTTCACGAATAGCAAATCTCATAGATTCCTCTAAAGCAATAGGATAGATAAGTTTTACAACCATTTTAGCATTATCTCCAGGCATAACGGCTTCAATTCCTTCGGGCAAAGTAATTTCTCCGGTTACGTCTGTAGTTCTAATATAGAATTGAGGTTTATATCCTGTGTGAAAAGGAGTATGTCTACCACCTTCTTCAGCTCGCAAAACGTAAACTTCAGCTTCAAACTCGGTATGTGGACTAATACTTCCTGGTTTAGCTACTACCATTCCTCTCTCTACATCTTCCTTTTTTACACCTCTAAGAAGAATACCAACATTATCTCCAGGAATAGCTTCATCTAAATCTTTATGAAACATTTGAATTCCAGTTACCACTGTTTTTATAGTATCGTGGCCCATCCCTACTATTTCAACCTCCTCGTTTACTTTAATCTTTCCTCTTTCTACTCTTCCGGTAACCACAGTACCTCTTCCTTCGATAGAAAAAATATCTTCAATAGGAAGCAAGAATGGTTTATCCACTTCTCTTACAGGCTCTGGAATATAACTGTCTAGAGCGTCTAAAAGCTCTAAAATTGGCTTAGCCCATTCATCCTCTAGAGACTTAGCTTCTACTGCTTTTAGTGCCGAGCCTTTAATAACGGGTACCTCATCTCCAGGATAACCGTACTTCTTTAATTCCGAGCGTACATCTTCTTCTACCAAATCAATAAGTTCTTTATCTGGAACCATATCAACTTTATTAATAAAAACAATGATATAAGGTACATTAACTTGTCTAGCAAGTAAAATATGCTCTCTTGTTTGAGCCATAACACCATCGTTAGCAGCTACAACCAAAATAGCACCATCCATTTGAGCAGCACCAACAATCATATTCTTAATATAGTCAACATGACCAGGAGCATCAATATGAGCATAATGCCTTTTTTCAGTTTCGTACTCGCAGTGGTGAATATTAATAGTAATACCTCGAGCTTTTTCTTCCGGTGCTTTATCTATTTCTTCGTAACTCAAAGCCTTTTCTACTAAACCTTTAAGTTTTAATATATGCAAAATAGCAGAAGTTAAAGTTGTTTTTCCGTGATCAATGTGACCTATAGTTCCAACGTTAATATGAGGTTTTACTCTTTCAAATTTTGTGGCCATTTTAAAAAAAATTAAAAAATATTTAAACACGACCGTTTTTTAATTTAAAGAAAATAAAATTAATCTTTTTAATAATTTCAATATTTTAATTGATTTTTTAAAAAAAGTCAATATTTAAAATAATTGTTTTTTTCTTTGGTGGTATTATATTTTCCCCTTTTTTATTTTTTTATTTAATTATTAATACTTTTTCTTGATTTGACTAGCTATCAATAGCGGAGGGGGTGGGACTCGAACCCACAAGGGCTTTCGCCCACTGGTTTTCAAGACCAGCGCCTTAACCAATTCAGCCACCCCTCCATTAAAATTATTTTATCACAGCAGAAAAATTTATTTTGTATTTTTGTGATAAAAACCAATTGCTTCCTCTATATTTTGAAAACCGTCTTGGTGCAATAATTTTACTAACCCTTCATTGATTTCACCAATTAATTGAGGACCTTCGTAAATCATACCCGTAATTAGTTGCACTAAAGAAGCTCCCCTTTTTATTTTTTCATAGGCATCATAAGAAGAAAAAATTCCTCCTACCCCTATAATTTTTATCTTTTCTCCATAGAAAGCATATGTTTTATAGATTAAATCGTTAGAAAGATCTCTGGTTGGTTTTCCACTAATAGCTCCTTTAATATTTTCTGGAATTTTATCAAAAATGTCTTTAGAATTAAAGTCTTTATTCAAATTACCAATAACTAAAGCCTTAATATTAAAATTAATAGCAACTTCAACAAGTTGTTTAAATTCTTCCCAAGGGAGATTGATCGGCATTTTAATAAAAATAGGTTGAGAAATATTAAGTTCTGAAATTTTAGTCAGTAATTTCTCTAAATTTTTAGGATGAAAGAATAAGTCTCTGTTATCAATGTTGGGGCAAGAAATATTAATCTCATAAATATTAGCTATATTATTATGGTTTAATAAGTACTGTAAACATAAAAAAATATCTTCAATACTCTTTTCCACACCGACAACCGAAGGATTATTGCTTCTACCTACCGATATAATTCTTGGTATAAATATAGGGTAATTCTTTAAACGAAAAACTATTTTTTCTACTCCCATATTTTTTAATCCATAATTAACTATAATCCCTTTCGATTTAGGTAATCTATAGAGGCGAGGTTTAGGATTTCCTTCATAAGGTAAATAAGTTACTGTTCCTACTTCAGCAAAACCAAAACCTATGCTAGACATAAGTGGATATAAATAACCGTTCTTATCGAATCCAGCTGCTAAACCTACAGGATTCTCAAACTCTATATTCCATAATTTTTGTTTTAAAGAAGGATAAGAGTAATTTAAGCAGTAAGAAATAAATTTTTTAGCTATTGTCTTTTTACCCAGATAAAAACCAACTTTGGTAAAAAAATCGTGAACTTGTTCTGGATCTCGTAAAAAAAGAATATGTTTTACTAAAAACTTATAGAAATATCTTATAAATTTACGTAAAATCATTTTAATATAATTAAATTATAAATTATTATAAATTATAAATTATTATTGGGTAACAAATACTATTGACATTGAAGATAAATATTAGAAGCAAGAGAAGACGTATTAGAAGAGATAGTATTAATAGTAGGAGAAATAGAAGAAATAGTTGGAGACAGTAATTGGGTAGTAGTAGATAAAGAAACAACAGTAGGATAAACATTTTCAACATCATTACAATTTCTAATATTTCCTGATGAATCTAATTTTAAAATAAACGCATCTGTACCAAGATTATCATCAAAAGATGTACCAACAATAAGATAACCTCCATCAGAAGATTGAGTAATAGAATAACCTTCGCTTCCGCTGTCGTTACCTAAAAAAACATTAACTGTTTTCGCCCACGAAAGATTACCTGAAGAATTAAGTTTTAAAATTAAAACTCTCATCTTATTACTAAAACTCAAACTAGAACCAATTATAAGATAACCACCATCTAACGTTTGAATAGCTGAATAAGCTTTATCAAAATTACTTCCTCCAATTGCTTTAGCCCAAGCAAGATTATCAGTAGAATCAAACTTCAAAACCAATATGTCATAACTACCTGAACCAAAACTATTAGTTTCTCCAATAGCTAAATAACCTCCATCAGATGTGTTAATAAGTGAACGTCCAAATTCTTCAAGATTACCACCAATTTTTTTAGCAGAAATAAAAGACCCTGAAGATGATAATCTCAAAAGGAAAATTTGTGAATAATCATATATCCAAAAGGGGTCAGCATATCCTAAAAAAATATAATCTCCGTTAGAAAGTTGAATTACCGAACGAAAGTAATCATTACTACTACTCCAACCAGCACTTCTAGCCCAAACAAAATTATCATTAGAATCAAACTTTACGATAAAACCTTTTGGTCCACTTCCACTTCCTGTATAACCAACCACAATATAACCATTATCAGAGGTTGGAAGAACGGCATATGCTGCTCCAGGGTTATTACCGCTTCTTATCTCTTTAGACCATAAAAGATTACCTGAAGAATCAACTTTTAATACAAAAAATCCACCCCATGATCTTGTCCCTACAAGAATGTAATTTTCATTTCCCAGAGTAGTCATTGACCAAATACGGTCAGCAAAGTCTGTATCAATTTTTTTTTGCCAAAGAAAATTATTAGAAGAATCAAATTTCAAAATAAAAATATCTTCATCGGAAGCTCCGAATGTATTGGCAAAACCACTTATAAGATAGCTTCCTCCTGCTTCTGAAATAACTGAATATCCCCATTCTTCTCTGTTTTCATTAATATCAATTCTTTTTATAAATGAAAGTAAACTAGAACCTCTGTTTTCAATTTCATTTAAAGTTAAATTTTTATTACTGCCCACTTCATAAATATAAGGACTTGTACCTCCATCATTATCAGAAATAGAATTTACACCTTTTTTATTACTTCTCTCTAATAAGACAGTTAGTTCATATCCTGCCCCAACAACAAATGTATAATAATAAAGACCATTATTAATTGGATCTATAGGTAGCTTAGATAAGTTTAAAAAAGCATTATTTGAAAATAGTATAGGAATCCAACCAGTCCCATCGACATTAGTTGGATTAGAAGAACAGTGATATTTCCAGGGAGGAGGAAGAGAAGGAAGTTGAGAGAGCCAGCTGCCACAAGTAGAAGAAGTATCGGGAAGAGAAAGATATATTGTATTAGAAGAAGCATAATCCAATTCAGAAAAATGAGGATTATTGATATTTATAAGAGTTATAGCTTTTTCTATATTTTTAATATCAGAAATTCTTTGATTATCTCTAGCTTCAGTAAAAATTTCTAAAGGTTTAAGAATAAAGATTAAAACAGATACTAAAATGAAGATTATTCCTATAACAATTAAAATCTCCGTTAAAGTAAAAGATTTTTTCATAAAGTGAGAAGAAAATTAATTCTGCGAAAAGGAAATTTTACGCATATTTTCTTGATGTTCCTCTGTATTTAACAGTCCGCATTTTTTATATTTTTTACCACTCCCACAAGGACAGGGGTCATTTCTACCAATTTCTAGTTTCGGCTTTTGAATTTTAATATTCATAAAAATTTGCAAGAAATTAATTCTTAAAATTTTATGAAAATCAACAAAAGCTTTGTAAGCTTCTTCTTTATAAGCAACAAGAGGATCTCTTTGACCATAACCACGAAAACCAACGGATTCTTTTAAATCTTCTAAATAATGGAGATGTTCAATCCATAAAGAATCATAAACTTTCAAAATTATATTTTTCAAAATTAATTTAAAATTATCTTGTAAAACTTCTTGAGCTATATTTATTTTTTCATAAAAAACTTTTTTTATTTCATTTATTTTTTCTTCATCAGTTATATTTTTTTCAAAAATATCCTGGTAATCTCTAAAAATAAATCTAATTACTTCTAGGCTTTCTTCTTGGAATAAATTTTCAAATTCATCTTTTAAATAAGATTCCGAATCAATTTCAGAAAGCAAAAAAGCTCTTCTTTCTGAATAGATTTTTTCTCTTTGAGCATTGACAACATTATCATATTCAAGCAAATGTTTTCTAATATCAAAATTAAATCCCTCAATTTTGTTTTGTGCTTCTTCAATTGCTTTAGAAATCAAAGAATGTTCTATTGGTAAATCCTCAGGAAATTTGAATTTCTGAATTAAATTTTTGATTGCTTCACCTCCGAAAACCCTAATAAGATCATCTTCTAAAGAAATAAAGAATTGAGTTTCTCCAGGATCACCTTGCCTACCCGCTCTACCTCTTAATTGATTATCTATCCTTCTAGCTTCATGTCTCTCTGTTCCAATGACAAAAAGCCCTCCCAATTGCTTTATTTTTTCATATTCTTCATGATTTTGAGGATTACCACCTAAAAGAATATCTACTCCTCTACCAGCCATATTAGTAGCTATAGTAACAGCACCTAATTTCCCCGCTTGAGCTATGATTTTACCTTCTTCCTCATGATTTTTAGCATTCAAAAGATTATGATTAATTCCTTCTTTTTTTAACATCTCTGAAAGTTTTTCATTTTTTTCAATTGAAGTAGTCCCAACTAAAACAGGTCTTCCCTGTTGATGCAACTCTTTTATTTTTTCAATAATAGCTTTCCACTTTGTTTCTTCTTTTAAAAAAACTTTATCAGGATGATCTTTTCTAAGACAAGGCTTATTGGGAGGGATAACAACCACTTCCAAATTGTAAACTTTGTAAAATTCTTCTGCCGAAGTAACGGCTGTTCCAGTCATTCCAGCAATTTTTTTATATTTTCTAAAAAAGTTCTGAATAGTAATAGTGGCTACAGTCTTCATTTCCGGTTTGATAGATACTTTTTCTTTAGCTTCGATAGCTTGATGTAAACCTCCTGACCAACGACGACCAAACATCAATCTACCAGTAAATTCATCTACTATAATAACTTCATCATTCTTGATAACATAATCTTTATCTCGATGAAAAAGATAGTTAGCTGATAAGGCTTGCTCTAAATGATGAGTAAACTTGATATCTAAAACCTCATAGGGATTGTATCCTAAAATTTTTTCTATCTTATCTAAACCTTCTTCTGTTAAATAAACTTTTCTTCTTTTTTCATCAATAGTAAAATCAACCTCTGAACTTAGTTTTTTAGCCAATCGATCATAGAAATAATATACCTCTTTATCTTCTTGTTCATAACCACCAATAATTAATGGCGTTCGAGCTTCGTCTATTAAAATACTATCTACTTCATCAATAATAGCAAAATTTAATCCTTTAACTTGTACTAATTGATCAGGATCATTAGCTAAGTTATCTCTTAGATAATCGAAACCAAATTCATGATTAGTCCCATAAACAATATCAGCTAAATAAGCTTCTTTTCGAGAAATAGGCCTAAGATATTGATGAAAAACAAAAAAACTTCCTAACTGATCTCTTAAATTGTCTTTTTCTTCTTCTGTAAATAAGGGATCATAAATAAAACTTTGTTCATGTACTAAACAAGAGGTACTCAAACCAAGAAAATTATATATTTGCCCCATCCAAACGGTATCCCTTTGAGCTAAATAATCATTAACTGTTACAATATGAACACTATCCCCAGTTAAACTATTTAAATAGGCTGCCGTAGTTGCTGTTAAAGTTTTTCCTTCCCCAGTCATCATTTCCAAAACCATACCTTGGTGAAGACCAATACCTCCCAAAAGTTGAACATCATAATGTCTTTGCTTTAATGTTCTCTTAGCTGCTTCTCTTACTACGGCGAAAGCTTCAACTAAAATATCATCTAATCTTTCCCCCTTTTTTAATCTTTCTTTAAATTCAAAAGTTTTTTCTCTCAGTTTTTCATCAGAAAGTTGGCTATAATTTTCTTCTAGGTTATTTATTTTCGAAACTAAAAAAGACCATTCCTGAAGATGTTTTTTTTTAAAAAAATTAAAAAAGTTCATTTTAAAGGAAAAGAAGTAATTTTTACTTCCCAAAAATAGTGTTTATAGCCCTTCTTTTTGCGATATCTCGTTTTGGGTTTATACTTCAAAACTGTAATCTTCTTTTTTCTCTCTCTTAAAATTGTTCCCTTAACTTCAACATTATTTAAATAAGGAGAACCAATCAAAATATTTTTATCATCAGCATAAAGAAGCACACGCTCAAAAGTTAAATCTTTATCTGTTTTTAATAAACCCTTTTGTGTACGAGGAATTTTAATCTGACTATTTTCTTCAACTAAATATTGTTTACCTCCTATGTCTAAAACTGCTAACTTCATTTTTGGTAAGTCTAAATTTTTAAATTATTAAAAAAAATTAAAATAAAAAATCCAAAAAACGACTAAGTAATGAAGTAAAATAAAAACATAATTAATTTTATCAAAAATTTTATAAAAAGATAAAATCTTAGCTAAAATAAAATTTCCTACTTGAAAAACAAAAAAAGTTAAAAATATGGGCCACAAATCCCGAGAAGAAATTATTAAATATCTATTTAAAAGGGGATCATTAAAAAGAACTATTAAAAAATTTTTTTGAGTAATTAACCATAACCAAAAAACAAAAGGTAAGAAAAAAATAATAAAAAATAAAATTTTTCTCATTCTGGTAGTAAATTAATTAATTCTTGGGCTAATTTTGGGGCAGCGTCAATCTTGGCAAAACTTAAAGCTCCATTATGCATTTTCTCACTTATTTCAGGCTTATTAATTATTTCCCTAACTAATGTTAAAAGCAAACTAGGAGTAGCATTTTTTTCTTCCAGAACATAGCAAGCTCCATGATCAAAGTATTGGTAAGCATTTTTAACTTGATGATCACCAGCAATTTTAGGATCGAGAGGAATTAGAATACTAGGCTTACCTAATAAAGCAATTTCAAAAATAGAACCTGCTCCAGCGCGAGAAATTACGACATCGGACATTTTTAGAAGGAAAATCAAATCATCATGAGAAATAAAAGGAAAAGGATGATAATTTTTCATTTTATCTAAAAAAGAAAAAGATAAACTCTCTTTAGCATAAACAAAAACTTGATTATAATGTTTTTCTCCTGTTTGATGTACTACTTGACCTAGAAACAATAAATCTTCTAAAGACTCAATAACTAAATTATTGAGAAATTCTGAACCTTGTGAACCTCCTAAAATTAAAATTATCTTTTTATCTTCCCTCAAACCAAATCTTTCGTAATCCTGAGAATAAATTGGCATAGTAAGTATAGAGGTATCAACCGGGTGTCCAGTAAAGATAGTTTTTCTTGGAGGGAAAAATTTTTGAGCTGAAAGAAAAGAAATAGCTATTTTATTAGCTAAGAAAGAAGACAACCTATTAGTAAAACCAGGAATACTATCAGAATCATGTATAAGAATGGGAATTCTTAAAACCCAAGCGGCAAAAACTACCCCTAAGCTTCCTGGTCCACCCTTAGAAAATAAAACATCCGGCATTATCAAAAAAAGATGATAAAAAGAAAAAATAATATTAAAGGGTATTTTAATAAAATCAATAATATTTTTAAAAGAAAAATATTTTCTTATTTTAGCTGAAGGAACAACAACAACTCTTATCCCTTCTTTTTCTAAAACACTCCTATCAATTGGTTTTACCCCCACGTAAACAAAACTTACCTTTAAATTTTTTTCTTTTAAGAAACGATCTATTTCCTTTTTAACAGTTATCAAGGGGAAGAGATGTCCCCCCGTAGCTCCTCCAGTTAAACAAATTATTATTTCTTCGTTTTGCATTTGCTGTTTTATGTTTTAAAAGCACTAATAATACCTAAACTAAAATAAATAGCTAATTGAGCTGAAGCTCCGTAACTTAAAAAAGGTAGAACAACGCCTGTTGGAATAAATAAACCAATGTTTGATGAGATATGAATAAATATCTGTAAAGTCAACCACAAACTTACCGCTAAAGCAAAAGCAGTTTTTTCGATATGGTTTACCTTTTTACCTAATAAAATTATCCTCAAAATTAACCATAAATACAAAAAAAGCAAAAAAAGAGAACCCACAAATCCAAACTCTTCCGCGTAAATAGCAAAAATAGAATCGGTAAGCATTTGAGGTAAACCGCTTATCTTGATATCAGAATTACCAATACCCTTACCCCATAACCCTCCCAAAGAAACAGCTAACATTGACTGTTGAACTTGAAAGTATTTTTCGCTAAAAAGATTTCCTTTAGTTAAAAAAGAAATAAATCTTTCTTTACGGTACTCCCATTGAGTACTAAAAAGTAAAATTAAAATCATTAGAATTAAAAAAACTAAAATTGATAAGAAAAATTCCTTCTTGTTAGACAGAAAAATAAAAAAAACTAAAATTAAAGATGAAGCTAAGATAGCAACATTACTTAGAGCTGGCTGAAAGAAAATAGGTATAATCAAAGCTAATAAAAAAACCAAAAAAATAAAAATTTTATTAACCAAAGATAATTTCTCCATATTAGAAGAAATAAAAATGATAAACAAGATAGCTATAGGCTTAATTAGTTCTGAAGGCTGAAAAGAAATAAAACCTAAATTCAACCAACGATGTACCGAATCGTGAGCACTAAAGAGAGGAAAAAAAACTAAAATTAAAGACAAATACAAAATAAAAAATAAAAAGAGAGTTATTCTTTGATTAGTAAAAATTTTTTTACTCAATATATTGCCTATAATAAAAACAGCAATACCTGAAAGAGTGACTTTAAAAGCAAATCTTTCAAAAAAATAAAGAGGATTATTAAAAAATTTTAGCGAATAAAAATAAGAAACGCTAAAAAAATTAATTAAAGCTAGAAGTGAAAACAAAAAAACAATAAAAGTTATCCAAGGGTCAAAATAAAGCGATCTAAATTTCATCTCTTAGACCATTGTTCCTCTTTTCTAGCTTTTCTCTTACCGTATTTCTTTCTTTCCACTACTCTAGCATCACGAGTAAGAAAACCAGCTTTTTTAAGTAATGGTCTCCATTCGAGATTCAATTTTACTAAAGCTCGAGCTAATCCCAATCTCGATGCTTCAGCTTGTCCTCTTTTACCCCCACCATAAGCTTTTATCTTAACTTTATAGACACCAAGAGCTTTTAATTTTCTAAGAGGAGCATTAACTACTTTAATAAATTCCTGATTTAAAAAATAATTCTCATAATTTCTTTCATTAACAGTAATATCAAAATCTTTTTTACTGCTAGCATTAAAAATTCTTACTCGAGCTGTTGCAGTTTTTCTTCTTCCAATACCCTCAATATATTCTTTTCCTTCGATTTTAGGAAAAACTAAATCAATCTCTTCTTTGCTTTCTTCTGTTTCTAATTCTTCTTCAGGTAAATCTTCTATACCAATTGTTTTTTCAGTTTTCGTTTTGCTCATTGTTGGCTATAACTTTAATTCTTTTAATTCTTCTATCTCTCAATTTATTTTTGGGCAACATTCGACTAACAACTAATTGCAAAACTTTTAATTTATTTTGTGTCCATAATGATTTTAAAGGAATTTTTTTTAAATGACCTAAATAACCCGTATGTTTAATGAAAATCTTTTGATCAAACTTTTTGCCTGTAAATTTAACCTGGTCGATATTTTTAACCAAAACAAAAATTTCTTTATCTCTGCTAGGATCGTAATCTGGAAGATGCTTTCCCTGTAAGTAAACAGCAATTTCTGTCGCCAACCTACCTAAAGACTTATTTTGAGCATCAATGATAACTTCTTGCATGATAATGATTATTATAACTTACTCTGCTAATTTTTCAAGCAAAAAATTAATTACTTTTTCTTTAAGGTTGGGATTGTTAGAAAACATATCTGTTCCATGACCTCCCCGTGGTAATTCAATATAAGTCAATTCTGGATACCATGATTTAAGCAACCTCCCCCCTTCTACTGCAGGCTGATCATCCAAACTACTTATAACTAAAATCTTGTTTCCTAGACCTTCTTTTTTATAAAGTTCTAAATCAACCCCTCGATAATTTTTTCCTGGAGAAAGCAAAACAATGGCTTTAATTTCAGGATATTCACTTAAAAACTGAAAACTCAAATTAGCTCCTATGCTTGCCCCTATCAAAAATTGTTTTTCTTTAGAAAATCCTTTGTTTTTTAAAAAATTACTAGCAGCTTCAATATCAAGAATAGATTTTTTTTCTTCCTCTTCAGAAAACTGAGTATAATCTAATTTACCAAAAACAGACTGGTTACTTTCCCCATGACCCCTAAGATCAATACTTATAATCGAATAACCTTGATTATTTAATATTTGAGCTAATTCATTAAAACTTTCTTTTGTTTTGGGGCGTTGATGGATTAAAATTCCAGCAAATTTAGCTTCTTCTCTAGGATAATAATTTCCCACTATAGTAACTCCGTCTTTGGTAATTAAAAAAACTTTTTCCATTTTCTCCATCTTTTGATTATTAAATTTAAAAAAATAATAAGCTAAAATAACTAACGACAAAAAAACTATTATTATAAATATTAAATTTTTTTTCATAGCTTATAGTTAAATTTTATCACATTTAATCTTAAAAATATAAATTTTGTTATAGAAGTTTAAAGAAAAGTATTATCAACTTAGGAATTATAATAGAAAAAAAAACAATAGCTACTCCTAATAAAATAAAAAGTATTTTATCAGTTAAAGATTTTATTTCCTTTTCATCGCCAACAATATATTTTATAGCATAATAAAAAATCACTATTAATAAGATAATTAAACTTAAATTAAAAAGCAAACTGGTGACAGCGCTTAAAAGATTAAGTAGTCTTTGATCAACCAAAGAAGCTGTTGTGAACATTTTAGTAGGAAGGAATAATTTTTATAAAGAAAAGTTCAATGACCCTCGAAATAAAAAAAGATAAAATAGCTAATACAATTCCTGTAATGCCCCAAAATATTTTTTTATTAATATTTCCTATTTTTTCAGGATCTTGGTTAGTTATATATAAAATTCCTGCCCAAATAAGAAACAAAACTCCAAGAGTTAACGACAAAAAATACAATAGTTTAATTATTCGGTGGAGATAAAAAATAAGGCATTGTCTCAATAGATCATCCTTAGTTGTTGTTACCGAACTTAAAACTGAGGGAATTGATACATTGTCACCACACTTCAGTTCTTCCGAAGGACTTTGAATAGGCAGAGATTGAGCTGATGCTAAAGAAAAAAATAAAAAATTAAAGATTTTTTTTTCTAAGGCCAACAAACTCTCTTTGTTAAGATAAATAAAAGATATTGGTGGTTGGCTATCTCTCTGTGGTACTTGCCAAGGAGGAGAAGTAGAAGGAACCTGATTATTTGGTGAACTTGGAAGCGGAGATGTTAATTCGTTTCTAATTACATTTTCCAAAGTAACAACAATACCATAAGCCAACATTGATAAAATAAAGCCTAAAATTGCCCATAATATTCTTTTATGATTTTTCTTTATCTTCTCTTCTGAACTTTCGGTTATATATGAGATTCCAGCCCAAGCTATAAATACTGCTGATAAAACAAAAGCCAAAACAATAATTATATTAAGAACCTCAAACAGAATATAATCTAGACAAAGAAAAAAATCAGTTGTACAGACTCCTTTAGGTAAAGGAGGTAAATCTTTCCATGGCCAATTCATTTAATATTTTCTGAAACTTATTTTTGTTTTTATAATCCGGTATCATTTTGATTATTAGTAAGAATATCTTCAATTATCCTAACTATTCCCCAAGAAAGTAGGGCTACCACTAAACCTATTATGGCAAATAATACCTTATTTTTAGCATTATCTGCTTTTCCCTCAGTAATAAAAAGTATACCTCCCCACACAAGAAAGATACCTGAAATAACAAGGGCTATATACATAAGAATTACAACAATTTTTTTTCCTATTTCCAATATACAAGTTCTAAAATTTTGTTGTTGTCCTCCCGTGTTTCCACAAAGATTAATCTCAGGTGGGGTATTGCTGAGTGCAGCATTACCTATTTTAGCTAAAAACAAAGGTTGAAATATTAATGAGGATAAAATTAAAATTAAAAAGATACTTGATGTTTTCATTTTTAAAATATTTTTTAAAAAACGACCTTGATTTTAATTTATTTAATTATAAATTAATTTTAATCAAAAATCAATTTTTTCACTTAGAACTAAGTCTGGATTTTCTCTTAGTTTTATAAGATTTTTCTTAAGGGAAGCAAAAAGTTCATCAAAATCCGAAGGTAATTTTTTTCTTTTGTAAGGGTTAACAAAAGAAACTATTTGCTTGTAAATATAGGGATGCCATTTGCCTCTTTCTTTTATCTGTTGAACAATATCTTTTACTAAAGAATTACTAGTTATTATTTGTTGAGCTCTGTTTTTCCTTATCTCATAAGCTTTGTTTAGGTATTCTTCAAGAAAAAAATCGCATTTTTTTAATATTGGCTCAAAAGAGCTTCCCGAAACAGATTCGTCTTGTTCATAAGCAATTCCCAAAGTAACATAATAAGCTTTTTCAATGGAATCAGAAATTTGTGGGTCTGATTCTAACATTTGAGGATGATTTTTAAGGTAATCTTGATAAACATTAAAAGCAACATAAGATTTTTCTCTAATATTTAATTCTTTTTCAATGTTAAGATTCATCATTAACTGGCTTAATTTTTGAGGAACTATTAAAATAGGTAATTCTCGAATACCTAGTTCCTTAGCAGCTAAAAATCTGTGTTGACCGTCAATAACTAAATATTCTTCTCCATCCTCGTTTTTTTTCTCTACTACCACTACAGGAATCAAAAAGCCAATTTTTTCTATGGAAGCTATAAGATGATTAATATGATATTTACTCGGCTTTCTTTGGTGAGAAATAACTGAAAGTTTATCAATAGGAACAACTTTAACAATAAGAGGATTGGCGTTATAAGGATCTTGAAATTGAAAATATTGATCCGGTGTTTTTCTTTTGCTCATTTTATAATAATATTAATTAATTAAATTATAATTTTTATAATGAAAAAAAACAAATTACCGACAGTTTTTTATAAAGAAATTTGTCCTTTAGATAAAAATGGAGCTTATTTGGAAGAAATTTTGCAACACGGTATTTGTCAAAAGAGCTATCAAAATTTAAAAAAGGGGATCAAACAAATACTCGCAAGCAAAATTGATCCTAAAAAATTAGGATATTTTAAAGAAAACTATCTCCTTCATCAAAAAATAAAAAATTTTAGCTCTTTTTTCAAGAAAAACATCGGTCACGAGCCTTTTAGATTTCAATTATATTTTGCTAAAAAAATTTTTAATCGAGAATCTTTTTCTATTACTGCTCCTACTGGAATAGGTAAAACAACATTTGGTATTGCTATAGCTCATTTTTTAGAAGGAAAAGTTTATTATCTGGTTCCTTCTAAAATTCTTTTAAATGAAATCGAAAAAAAATTGAATAGCATAGTTTCAAAAAAGAAAATTCTTGTTATTAAAAAAACAGAGGACAAAGAAAAATTGTTTAATAGTAATTTTGATATTTTAGTAACTACTTCTAATTTTCTTCATAAAAATTTTGAAATCTTACCTAAAAATTTTGACTTAGTTTTTATCGATGATGCTGATTCTTTGATTAGGCAACCAAAAAACATAGATAAAATATTAAATTTAGTTGGTTTTTCAGAAAAAGAGATAGAAAAAGCTTTAAACATCATTGATCAGAAACGAAAAGCTAAAAACAAAGAAGACTATAATTCTATTTCTATATTAAACATCGATTTAACTAATAAAGGAATAATAGTAGCCTCATCAGCTACTTTAACACCTAAAACAAAAAGAATCGCTCTTTTTAGAGAACTTTTAGGATTTGAAATTGGTTATTCTTATAGTTCTTTAAGAAACATAGAAGAAGTTTATGAAGAAATAGAAAAAGAGAATGAAAATATAAAGGAAAAATTATTTGAAAAAGCCGTAGATTGGATTAAGAAATTTGGCTATGGTGGTTTTGTTTTTTTAAGCGACGATTTTAGCAAAGATGATTTGAATTATTTTGTTAATTTTTTAAATAGAAACGGTATCTCTTCAGCTTCATATGAAAAATTTAACAAAGCAAGAGAAGATTTTATCAATAATAAAATTCAGGTAATAGTTGGTTTTTCTAATATCAGAAACCCTCTAACCAGAGGGATTGATTTACCTCAAACTATTAGATATACGCTTTTTGTGGGTGTTCCTAAATTTAAAATTCCCCTCTCTGCTTCCTATTCGCCAATGCAACTTTTTCTTTTAAGCCTTAACTTAAGAGAAATTCTTAATGAAGAAGAAAGAAATATTATTGAAAAAAATCTTAAATTTTTAAGAAAAATATCTTTTCTTAAAGAAGAAGATGTTCTCCGTAATGAAAATCTTAAAAAGAGATTAGAACCAATAAGAGAAATTTTTGAAAAATTGTTATCGAGGAAAAATCTTATTCAAGAAATAGATAAGCACCCGGAACTTTCTTTAGAAAAAAACAATAAAGGTATTTTTCTTTTACTTTCTGATCCAAGAGGTTATATTCAAGCTAGCGGAAGGTGTTCTAGGCTTTTTCCTTTGGGTTTAACCAAAGGTTTATCTTTAATTTTAGCAGAAAACTTAAAAGTATTAAGACATTTAAAAGAAAAGTTAAAAATTTTAGGCTATGATATTAATTTTCAAAAACCAGAAGAAGTGAATTGGAATTTATGTTTTAAAAAAATTGATCAAGATAGAGAATTAGTTATGAAAGTTTTAGAAGGAAATGAATTTGTTTTTAAAGATCCTATTGAAACAATATTGGTTATTGTTGAGTCACCAACTAAATCAAAAACTATTGCTAATTTTTTTGGCAGACCGACAAGAAAATTTATTAAAGGAGTAAATTTTTATGAAGTCTCCATGGGTAACCGTAATTTAATCATTACCTCAACTATGGGACATTTTGTTGATTTATCTCACGAAAAAAAATATTTTGGTGTTAAAGTAAGCAACACAGATAAGTTTGTTCCTATTTTTCAACCTCTCAAAATTTGTCTTTATTGTAAAAGAAACCTAGATGATAAAGAAAAAATATGTCCGGTTTGTAAAAATAAGAACTTCTTAGACAAAAGAGATTTAATCCAAATTTTGCAAGAAATTGCTTTTCAGGTTGATAAAATTTACATTTCCTCCGATCCTGATTCTGAAGGAGAAAAAATTGCTTTTGACCTTTATAGCTATCTTTTACCCTATAACCAAAATATCAAAAGAATAGAACTCCACGAAATTACCCGAAAAGAATTTCTTAAAAAGATTGAAGAGCCCAGAGAAATAAACCATAACCTGGTTAAAACTCAGCTACTTAGAAGAATTTCTGATCGTTGGATTGGTTTTAAATTGAGTGGAGAAATTCAAAATCATTTTGAGAATCTTAATTTGTCGGCAGGCAGAGTACAAACACCTGTTTTAGGATGGATTTTAGAAAAAGAACAAAAAGTAAAGGAAAAGCATTATCTAATCTTGCCCTATTTTAACATAAATGATGATCAAGAAGAATTAAATTATATTAGTTTCTATACCGAAGATAAAAATATTGTTTCTGAGCTAAAAGAAAAATTTAAAAATGATAATTTAGAAATCAAGATAAAATTTTTAGAAAAAAAAGAAATTAACATCAATCCTTTACCGCCATATGAAACAGGAAGTATTTTAAAAGAAGCAAGCATGTTTTTTAAACTTGATTCTCGAACAACTATGAAAATCCTTCAAGATCTTTTTGAACAAGGTTTAATTACTTATCACCGAACTGATAGCATTCATGTCTCTTCTTATGGTCAAATGGTAGCTAAAAATTATCTTGAAAAATATCATTTAGAAAATTTGTTTTCTCCACGAAGCTGGGGAAAACAAGGTACCCATGAAGCTATTAGACCTACTAAACCTTTGGACGTAGGAGAACTGATTGATAATATGATTGAAAACGGACAACAAATTCTTACTAAAAAACATTTTCAAATTTACGGTTTAATAGTCAACAGATTTGTAGCTTCTCAAATGCAATCAAGTAAAGTACTAAAAGGTAAGATAAAAATAAAATTGGCATCGCTTAGCAAAGAAGAATCTATTTATTTGGAAATTCTTGAAAATAATCATTTACGTTTTTTTAGGAATGTAAAAATTCTTAACTTAAAAGAAGGAACTTTTAAAATTAAAAAATTGTTAACCCGTAAAGTTTCAAAAGAATTTAGATTTACCTACGGAGAAATAGTTGATCTAATGAAAAAAAAGAATTTAGGTCGACCATCAACTTATGCTACTATTATTCAAACTCTTCTTGAAAGAAAATATATTATTGCTCGTTCTAATTTCCTTATCCCCACTACTTGGGGAGAAAAAATATTTAATTACTTAAAAAATTATCATCCTGATTTAATTTCCGAAGAATTCACAGTAAAATTAGAAAAAAATATGGACAAAATAGAAAAAGGACGAGGCGATTACCAAGAAATTTTAAAAATTCTCTTTAGAAGAATTTTTCAATAATAATGAATCTTGCAACCTTAGAAAAAAAAATAAAAAAACTTTTAAAAAAAGATTTGGATAAGGAAACCATAGAAGAGATGAGATTCTTTTTAATTAAAGAAAAAGATTTGGGTGATTATTCAACCAATTTGCTTTTCTTGTTACAAAATAAATATTCCTCAGATAAAATAAATCAAATTATTGAAAAAATAAAAAATCATTTTTATCAAAATTTTAGTTCTATTGAAAGAGTAAACAACTATTTAAATTTTAAGCTTAATGATTACACCTTGATAAAAATTTTACGACAAAAATATAAAACCATTTTTTCAAAAAAAAATTTTTCTTCTCTCAAAAAAAATAAATCCCGATCCTTCAAAATAAACATTGACTATGTTTCTGCTAACCCTACCGGTCCTCTCACTTTAGCTAATGCTCGCGGAGCTGCTTTGGGTGATGTTCTAGCTAATATCCTTAAACTTTATGGCCATAAAGTAACGAAAGAATATTATGTTAATGATCGAGGCACCCAAATAGAATTATTGGGAAAAACAATTTTAGCTCATTGGGGTAAAATTAGTTTTGAAGACAATTTTTACCAAGGATATTATTTAAAAGAAATAGCCGAAAAGTTAAAAAATAAAACTAACTTAGATAAACCTCAAAAAATTGGAAAAATAGCTAGTGATTATATCCTAAAAAATTATATAAAACCGACCTTAAGAAAATTTGGCACTTTTCATGATTTTTTCTTCTTTGAATCAGAGCTTTACCAAAAAGGATTAAAAGAAAAAATACTAAAAAAACTTAAACGAGAAAATATGCTTGAAGAAAGAGAGGGAGCTGTTTATCTCCTTTTAACCAAATTGGGTGAAGAAAAAGATGAAGTTTTGATTAGAAGCAACGGAGAACCTACTTATTTCTTTTCTGACTTACTTTATCATTACTATAAATTTTTTATAAGAAAATTCAAGATAGTTATTTTGATAGTCGGAGCTGATCATTTAAACGAAGTTAGAAGACTTAAACAAGCACTCAAAATTTTCAAAATAAGAAATTATCAATTTCAATATATTCTAATGCAATTTGTTCATCTTAAAAAAGGCGAAGAACAACTCAAAATGTCAAAAAGAAAAGGTGTTTTCATTACTTTAGATGAATTAATAAATCTGGTTAAAGCAGATATAGTTAGGTTTTTCTTTCTTCAAAAATCTCCTGAAATAACTATTGAATTTGACCTCAGCTTAGCTCAAAAACAATCAGAAGAAAATCCTTATTGGTATGTTCAATACGCCCATGCTCGACTTTGTAGCGTTTTGGAAAAAGCTAAAAAGATGAAATTATCTTGGTTAAAAGTTAATCCTCAAAAAATAGCTTTTGATCTTCTTAAAATAGAAGAAGTCAAAGAAATAATAAGAGACATAGCTAAATTTGAAGATGTTATTAATATAGCCAATAAAGATTATCGAGTTAATATTTTAATTGAATATATTATTGGCTTATGTAAAAAAATTCATAGTTTTTATGAAAAAGAGAAAATAATTCCAGATAAAAACAAACTAGCATTTACCGACTTCTTAATTGCTTTTCTTAGATTTTATTTTTTGATACTGGGCATAAAACCTATTAAGAGAATATAAAATAAAATTGATGAGCAGAGCTATTATTATTCCTGCCAAAACATCGACTTGTCGATGAGCTAAAGAAGCAATACTCAAAATAGCTATCCCAATAGAAAAAAGAGTAAGAATTAAACCTAAAGTTAAGTTTTTACCCCAAAAAAGAAAAGCCAAGGAAAAAGCAATGGTTGTATGTGAAGAAGGAAAACTTCCCCAAAATTCCCTCCCGTAATACCAAGTCATTGGACGTAAAGAGGGAAATAAAATTTTTATCACAAAAGGAATACAGAGTGCCAAAATAAAAACAACTAAAGTTTCATAAAAAAATTTTTTATTTCTTTGAATCAAAAGATAAATCAGAACAAACAAAAAAATAAAAAGAAGCAAGAAATCTCTTATTTGGTTAAAAACCATAAAAAGCATTTAATACTTATTCTAACATAATTTTTTAATTAAAGTTATAATTATTAGTAATGATAAAAAAAATAGTCAATTTTTTTTGGAAAAATTATAGTGAAGAACAGAGAATTGTAAAAAATTCTTTCTGGATAGGTTTTTCTAGATTTGGTGGCAGTGTTATGAGAGCTATTTTAGTGATTTATTCTTTTAGAATTTTAGGACCAACATTGCAGGGCAGTTTTTCTTTAGCCATGAACTTTGTTCTCATTTTCTCTTTTATTATTGACTTTGGCTTAACAGCTATTCTTATTAGAGAGATTCTACAAAACCAGGAAAGAAAAAGAGAGATTTTAGGAAATTCCATGATAGCTGTTTCTTTTCTTATTTTAATTGCTCTATTTTTTATCAATTTAACCAAAGGAATATTTTTAAAAGATTCATTAGCTATAAGTTTAACAATAATTTTAAGTTTGTTTTTAATTTTTGACACTTTGAGAGAATTTTCTTATGCTCTTTTTAGAGCTGAAGAAAAAATGGAATATCAAGGAATTACCCACCTGATTACTAATTTTTCTCTTTTAGTATTAGGAATCTGTTTTTTAAATATCAATGCTTCCCCACTTTATCTGGCTTATGCTTATTTAATTAGCGGATTTTTTGGATTTTTAATTACTTTCTTTTTATTAAGAAAGGAAATTTTCTTTAATTTTTTCAAGTTTTTTAATTTAAAGATAATTCTTTCCCTAATTAATAAAAGCTGGCCTATAGGTATTGCTAATTTTTTATTTTTAATTTTAACTTATTTAGACAGTATAATCATAGGTTATTTTCATTCTGCCAAAGAAGTAGGACTTTATAATGCTACGGTTAAAATTTCTGAGTTTTTATATTTCTTCCCTGCTGCTATTGCTATGGCTATTTTCCCTATTCTAAACAAAAAATTAAAAAACAATGAAAATTTAAGCGATGTTTTGTCTTTCGGTATTCAGTTTGCTATCTTTATTTCTTTACCAATTTTTATTGGTATTTTTATCCTAGCTCCTGAAATTATAAAATTAATTTTTGGAAAAGAATATTTGCTTTCTTATCCAGCCTTAAGATTTGTCAGTTTTACCATCCCTTTGAATTTTATATTACTTATCTTTATAGATGTTTTAATTGCTTTGGATAAAAGAAAAGAACTTTTACTTTATGATTTTTTTGTTGTCTTAATAAACTTTATTTTAAACATAATTTTTGTTCCTAGATTTTCCTATTTTGCTTCAGCCTTAATTATGTCATTTACTGTTTCGCTTTCTTTGATTTTTACCTATATAATATTAAGAAAATATCAAAAATTGAAATTAAAAAATATTCAAATATCAAACTATCTTCTGGTTAGCTTTTTAATGGGCATTTTAGTTTATTTTTTACCCTCATATCTATTAGTTAAAGTTATTTTAGGAGCATTATTTTACTTTTTTATTTTGTTTTTACTTAAAGATCAAATCTTAACAAACTCAATTAATAAACTCAAATAAAAAATTAAATATTAGGACAAAATTATTTTCCTTAAATCCAAAATTATTTTAACATAAAATAAAAATTGCGATTTTGTGCAACAAGAGTTATAAATTTAGCAAAAAATTTTTCTATTTTGAATTTTGATATAAAGTTTTTATTTCTTCTACGGATAAAACTCTATTATAAATCCTAACTTCATCAATAAAACCGTTAACATATCCTGAATTCGACCAACTATTTTTACCTATAACCAAATTGCTAGAATGAGTTATAGAGGGTGAGTTGTAACTATTTTTTAAATCCTCATTAATATATATTTTAGAAGTATTTCCATCCCAAGTTCCAACTATAAAATACCATTCATTAGTAGTAAGTGGATCAACACTCATACATTGGTATATCGCATTAGGATTAATCCTAGCTATACCAATTGTCGGTTTACCAGAAGTAGCTTTTAAAAAAAATGTATAACCTTTATAATTTCCACCGTATTTACTAACGAGCATTGGTCCCCAACCAGTAGAAATAAGACTATTCATTTTCACCCAAACAATAATCGTTAATTGAGAAGGTTCTAAAGATGATGAACTAGAAACATTTACATAATCATCCACCCCATCAAAACTTAAAGCTTTTCCTACTTTACCATCAACCCATTGAGGATTATTATATAAAGTTCCATGATTATTGTTACCTGAAAGATCATAAGCTATAGTTCCTGTTCCTTCATCAAATGACCAATATCCTACTAAACTTTTATCTCTACCTCCTCCATCTTCTATAGCTAAAGGCGTTATTTTTTTATTACTTCCTACTTCATAAACATTCCAGCTTGTTCCTCCATCTTGTCCTGCTAGACTATTGATATTTTTATTATTTTCATTTTCTAAAGAAGCTGTTAATTCATAACTTCCTCCTGTAACAAAAGTATAATAATAAGGAGGTTTATTTACAGGATCAAGAGGTAATTGAGAAAGATTAACAAGAGGATTTTGAGAAAAAGGTAGAGGAATCCAGCCTGTGCCATCTATATTGGTCGGTGTAGCTGAACAATGATAAGACCAACCTGAAGGTAAAGGAGGTAGTTGAGAAAACCAAGTTCCACAAGTAGAAGAAGTATCAGGTAAAGAAAGATAAACAACCTGAGAAGAAGCATAATTTAGTTCGTTAAAATAAGAATCATTAGTTTCCATAGTTAAGAAAAGCTTGTCTATATTATTAAGATCTGCAACTCTCTTTGTGTCTCTCAGTTTAGCAAAGATTTCTGTAGGTTTAAGAATAATAACTAAAACTCCTGCTAAAATACCGATAATAGAGAGGACAATTAAAAGTTCGATGAGAGTGAAGGAACGATGTTTCATATTTAAATTTATCTTTTTTATCTTTATTAAGTCATTAAAGAATAAAAAATATTTTTTATTTTTCAATTACTACTCCCATTGATCTTGCTACTCCTTGTACAATATTCATAGCTTTTTCAATATCTTTAGTATTTAAATCATTTAATTTTTCTTCAGCTATTTTTCTTAATTGTTCTTTTGTAAGTTTACCTACTATCTCTTTTCCTGCTTGAGAAGAACCTTTTTCGAGTTTTAATTCTTTTTTTATAAGATAACTAATTGGTGGTTTTTTAAGTATAAAAGAAAAAGTTCTATCCTCATAGATAGTAATTTCTACAGGAATTTGAGCTCCTTCCATTTCTTTGGTTTGTTGGTTGAATTGATTACAAAAATCACCAATGTTAATTCCATGTTGAGCTAAACTAGGACCTAAGGGAGGAGCTGGAGTTGCTTTTCCCGCTTCTACAATAAGCTTAACTACTGCTTTGATTTTTTTCATGTTCTTTTAGCTTGAAGAAAATCAATTTCGACTGGAGTTTCTCTATTCATAATAGGAACCAAAACTTTTAATGTTTGTTTTTCCCTATCAATTTCTATTATTTTACCTTTTAAACCCTTGAAAAGTCCTTGGGTAATTTCTATTAAATCCCCTAAGTTAAATTCAGTTTCTATTTTAGGAATATCTTTATTCATTCTACTAAAAATTTCTTTTAATTCTTCTTCATCAATAGGCATAGGAGTGGTACCCAAACCTACAAAACCTGTAACCTTAGGAGTATTTCTAATAATATACCACGAATCATCAGTAATAATCAAATCTACCAAAACATATCCTGGATAAATTTTTTGCTCTACTAGTTCCCGTTTGCCATCTTTTATAGTCCAAACTTTTTCTTTAGGAACAATAGCATTAAAAATTTTATCTTTCAAATCAAAAACCTCAGCTCTTTTCATAATAGCCTCAGCTACTATTTCTTCATATCCCACGACAGTATGAATAGCATACCAGGCTCTCCCTAAATTTAATTTCTGTTTAGGCATTATTTCAAAGAAAGAATAATTTTAACTAAAATACTATCAACTAAACCATAAATTAAAACAAAGATTGATGAAAAAATAATAATTTCTAAAGTAAGCCTTAAGGTATCTTCCCTTGAAAGCCAACGAACTTTTTTCAACTCATCGATTAAAGATTTAAAATATTTTAAAGTTTTTTCTCTCATCTTCTTTTGCTAATTTCTAATTGATTATTTTTTATTTTTAAAATAATGGATTGCCCACTTTTTACTTTTTGAGCAATGATCATCTCTGCTAAAGGATTAAGAATATATTTTTGTATAGCTCTTTGAAGTGGACGAGCTCCATAAATTTCATCAAATCCTTTTTCTACCAGAAGATCTTTTAGTTCGTGATTAAATTCTACCTGAATTCCTCTTTCCTCTAAACGATGTTTAGTTTTTTCCAATTGCAATTCAACAATCTTATAAAGATCTTCTTTACTTAAAGGTTTAAATACAATAATTTCGTCAATACGGTTAAGAAATTCGGGTTTGAAAAAATCTCTTAGCGCTTTTTGGATTTTATCTTCATAGTCACTAAAAGCTTTATTTTCTTCCGCGCTAAACCCAATAGAACCCATTTTCCTAAACAAATAACTACCTATATTAGAAGTCATAATAATAAT
>JBBINE010000014.1:0-25251 GCA_037444025.1 bacterium
TTAACACTCCTTCACCTTCAATCTCTTCAGTTACACCTACAAGTACTACTCAATGTAACCCATAATAGAACGATAATAAAGCAGAAAAAGATTTAGGTATTTTTAAAATTTTTATTTTTTGATAAAATTTTTTCATGGACTTTATTACAAAATACAATTTAATGAAAGAGGCAGGAATTATTCTAACTAAAATATTAAATGAATTAAAAAATTGGGTACGAGAGGGAGAATCTTTAAAAAAACTTAATGACCTAGCAGAGGAATTAATTTATGATTATCAATCCGAACCAGCTTTTAAAAACTACCAAGCCCCTTTTGCGAAAACTAAATATCCTTATACATTATGCACATCTTTAAATGAAGTTATTGTTCACGGTTTTCCTAAAGCTAACGTTTATTTAAAATCAGGAGATTTATTAAAGCTTGACCTCGGAATTAAATACCAAGGAGTTTATGTTGACTCCGCTTTGACAACTTATGTTGAAGAAATTTCTAACGAAGAAAGGAAATTAATCTTAACTACAGAAAAAGCGTTAAAAAATGCAATTAAAATTTCTTTACCTGGTAAAACATTAGGGGATATTGGTTGGATTATTGAATCTACCATTGAAGATGAGGGTTTTAAGGTCATTAAAAATCTTTGTGGTCATGATATAGGAGAATATCTCCATGGAGATTTACAAGTTTTAAATTTTGGTGATCCTGGTAAAGGAGCAAAAATTGAACCTGGTATGTTTTTCACTTTAGAACCCATGGCTTCTCTTGGAAGTGAATTTGGTATAGAAGAAGAGGAATATATTTTTAAAACTGAAGATGGAAGCAAAAGTGCTCATTTTGAAGTAACATTAGTTATTTTAGAAAATGGAAACGAAGTCTTAACTCCAATTATTTGAAAATTATGTTATTATTACTTTACTTTTTAGAATCTTATGGCCAGGTTTTATTATCAAAAAAAATTTTCTTTAGAATCGCATTACCGCTTTTATTAATGCTTACTTTAGCTACTGCTTCTTATCCACCAAAAGTAAAGTTTTAGGCAATTCCTTCTGGAATAAAATAATCTTCAATAACATAAATAACCTGAACACTGTTAACCCCTATACTTAAAACTTTTCCTTTAATAAAAATTTTTTTCCTCGTCAATAGGTTTTTTCTTGAATACTCTAGGTAGCTACTCAATATTTTCCTTGTTTTAATATTGTCTTGACTTTGTATCAAGCTTGATGCTTATAAATGAAAAAAGCGGCTTTCCCGTTCTTAAAACCTAAAAGTCAGGTAGATCACGCCGTAGCATCATTCTTGTTATGAATTACAGTACCACTAATAACATGTAGTTTCGCTCAAGTAATAACCGTAAAAATTGTATTAGATTGACCAAGAAAGTTCATCGCTGGAAAAGACATCCGATCATTCCTCCTATTAAAACTTAAAGCTTTTCCTACTCTACCATCAACCCATTGAGGATTATTATATAAAATTCCATTTTTATTTATTTTGTACTTATTAACTTAAATCTTCAATAGTTCAACTTTTATCTTGCCGAAATCTTCATAATTTGTTTCTTTTGCTACTAAAATTATTCCTCGGGTAACTGGTCGAGTATTTGTTAATTTATTCAATTCTTTAATTTTATTTTGAAGGTAATTTTCTAAAACTTGAGGAAGGTTAATCTTTAAACCTACGACTTGAGAAGGATAAAGATTAGCTTCTTGCCTCAAATCTTGAATCATTCTTGCTAAATCATTAAATATACCTATCTTTTTTAATTCTTCATCGATTTCTAAATCTAAAATGAATTCATCATGAAAATAAAGATTCTTCCTTGCTTTCTCGTTAACATCTTTTACCTTTTCGTAATCAAAGCTTACATTTAAAACATTAACTTCCTCTTTTAAAATCTCCAGTACCTCTGTAGAAAATTTTGATTTAAGATATATATTCTTTAGCGGTTGTCTTACTTTAATTTGTTTTTCTTTCCTTATTCTATGAACCTCAGAAGATAATTCTCTAATCTTTGACATTTCTTGTAAAATTAATTTTTCTTTTAATGTCAACTTTACCGGACTACCCATTGTTTCAAGATGAATACTTTCAGAAACAGAATATCTCTTCATAAGATACATTCTTATTTCTTGAAATATATATTCAGCACTATATGGAGCTAGGGGCGATAACATTTTTAAGAATTGGTAAATAAAATCCTCAAAACTAGTCAAGGCTATATATATTTCTTTTTCATTCTTTGGATTTTGAAATCTCTTCCTGCTTCTTCTTAACCACCAACGAGAAAAATCACCAAGTAGTTCTATTAACAGTCGAGAACTTTTATGGATCTCAAAATTTTCCATCAAATGATAATATTTTTCATAAGACTCCTTTAGTCTTGCAGAAAACCAAATATCTAAAATGTTATCTGATTTTATTTTGGGATATTTAGAAAAGTGGCGATGATATAATTTATAGAATTTCAAAACATTTAAAATGAGATCAAAAAATTCTCTTTTTAAAATCTTAACTTCATCTTCGTTAAAAAACTTATTTTCCCAAACATCATTCAAGTAGAACAAATAAAATCTAACAACATCTGAACCATATTTTTCCATCATTTGAATAGGATCTATTACATTACCCAGAGATTTAGACATTTTTTTTCCAAACTTATCAAGAACGAAGCCATTAGAAATAATATTTTTGTAAGGAGCTTTACCTTTTAAAATAGTGCTTATCACTAAGAGAGTATAAAACCATCCACGTGTTTGATCAATTCCTTCAATTAAAAAATCAGCAGGAAAGATTATTTCTTGGTTAATTTCTTTTTTGTTTCTTCTGGGATAATAGTTGGAAGCAAAAGGAACAATTCCTGAATCAAACCATATATCAGCAATTTCTTCTATTCTTTTCATTATTCCTTTACATTTTGAACATAACCAAGAGAAATTATCAACAAAAGGACGATGAAGATCTAAAAGATTTTTATCATTACGAGGTAATATTTTTAGAGGTATATTTCTTACTTCTCCTAAAAGATAATCCTTTACCTGCTTAAATTCCAAAAGTGTTTCGTTATCTATGCCTCTCATCTCTGCTTCTAACATTAAAAGAGGAGCTCCATGAGAAATAATTAAAATATTTTTATCTTTGTATATTTTTTCTAGACTACAAATAAAATCAATAACTCTTTCTCGTACATCTTCAAAACTTTCACCATTTTCAATTTTTTTACTAAGGTCACATTTAAAAGTTAAAGGATCTTGTAAATATTTATCTAGTTTTTCATACTTATGATTATTTAAAATTCCTAAATCAATTTCTCTTAATCTAAAATCAACAATTGCTGGTACCTTTAAAATATTAGCAATAATATCAGCTGTTTCTTTGGTTCTCGTTAAAGGAGAACAAAATATTAAGTCTATTTTAAATTTTCTTAGTCCTCTACCTTTGCTTAAAGCATCAGCTACTCCCTTTCTCGTAAGAGGATTAAATTTTATCTCCGGATAAGAAGAAAGAAAATTTTTTCGATTGCTTAACGCTTCACAATGTCTCATCAAAAAATAATTATTTTTTGCTTTAAAATGTTTTGATAGTTCATCTAAAGAACCAATAACTTCTAAGTTTCCACATTCTTCGCATTTCCAAATAGGAAGTGGAATTCCCCAAAATCTCGTTCTTGATAAATTCCAATCTTTTCCCTCTTTGATCCATTCATAAAAACGATTACCTACACTTCTAGGAATCCAATTAACCTTAGAATTAGCAGAAATTATTTTATCTTTTATCTGTGAAACTTTAATTACCCAAAATTTATTTAAATAATAAATTAAAGGTGTTTTACATCTCCAACAATGAGGGTAGTCATGTTCGTATTCTTCAATTTTAAAAATTAAATTTTTGTCTTTAAGATATTCTATAATTTTGCTATCAGCTTCTTTAAAAAAAAGTCCAGATAGATCAATCTCTTTACCCGCTATAGAAAAATTTTTTATCTTCTCAGAAACAAATCTACCCTGAGAATCTAAATAACTAAAAAGGGGCAAATTATACTTTTGTCCTAAGTCGAAGTCTTCTTCTCCGTATGAGGGTGCAATGTGAACAATTCCTGTTCCTTCATCTTCTTTAACAAAATCGGCTGAATAAATTTTGTAAACATTTTTATTTAACTCTGTTTTAACCTTAAATAAAGGTTCATAACTTATTCCTTCTAAATCCTTTCCTCTTACTGTCTTTATAAGTGGATAATCCAATTTTTGATGAGTCCACAGATTACCGTAAGGGGTTTCATAAAGATAATAATCAAAATAAGGGTGAACCACTAAAGCTAAGTTTCCGGGTAATGTCCAAGGAGTTGTTGTCCAAACAAGAAAATATTCTTCTTTATTTTTGTTCTTAAACATAATAAAAACGCTCGGATCTTTAACTTTCTTATAAGCATCTGGCATACCTAATTCTGCTTGAGCTAAAACAGTTTCACATCGAGGACAATAAGGAGCTACTCGTTCTTCTTCTTTTAAAAGTTTTTTTTGATAAATGTTTTTTATAATCCACCAAGCGGACTCTATATAAAAAGGATCATATGTTACGTAAGCATGGCGATGATCAACCCAAAAAGCAAGATTTTCATCTACCTTCTCCCAATCATCTTTAAAAATAGTCACCAACTCTTTACATCTTTTATTAAAATTTTCTATACCATAATCATAAACATCTTTTTTACTTTTAAAACCTAATTCTTTTTCAGTAGCTACTTCTATTGGTAATCCATGTGTGTCCCAACCAGCTTTTCTAGGAGCATAAAAACCCAAAGAAGTAAAAAACCTTAAGATAGAATCTTTATAAATTCTTGTTAAAAAATTCCCCATATGAGGTTTAGCATTGGTATAAGGAGGTCCTTCGAACCAGTTAAATATTTTTCTTTGATTCCCTTTTTTAATATTTTTGTTTAAACTTTTGCTAAATATATTATGAACTTTCCAAAAATTTAAAATTTTTTTTTCTATATCTCTTAAATCAGGTATCATTTTAAATAATCATTCCTCTTAGTATTTTAATTCTTTCTTCGACCGGTGGATGAGTAGAAAAAAGATTTCCTAACCAACTTATAAAACCTCTTTTATTTTTAAAAGGATTTACAATAAAAAGATGTGCAGTTGATGGTGAAGTATCAAGAGAAATATTTGAACTTGAAATTTTCTCTAAAGCTGAAGACAATCCTTCTGGATTTCTTGTAATTAAAGCTCCGCTTGCATCAGCCATAAATTCTCTTTTCCTTGAAATTGCCAAAGTTATAAGCTGTGCAAAAATTGGAGCTAAAATTGCTAAAATAATCCCTATTAAGAAAAACAAAGCATTTCCTTTTTCTCTATCTCTATCATTATCAAACCACAAACTTCTTAAAAATATATCAGCTATAATTGCTATTACTCCTGCTAATATACTCGCCAACATCATTACTCTTATATCATTATTTTTAATATGAGAAATTTCGTGGGCAATAACCCCCTCAAGTTCTTTTTTGTTTAGTTTTTCTATTATTCCTCGGGTTAAAGCTACCACTGAGTTTTTAGGAGATTTTCCTGTAGCAAAAGCATTCAAAGCCTGAGAATCTATTAAATAAACTTTTGGAGTTTGGGGAAGCCCAGCTGTGATAGAAAGATTTTCAACTAATCGATAAATTTCTGGAAAGTCTTTCTTCTTAACTTCTTTAGCTTGAGTTAAGATTAAAATCATTTGATCTCCCCATAAAAGAGAAAACAAATTAATCACTACACCTACAACAACAAAAGAATAAAAAATTAATTTATTTTCCAAAAAATAGGAAAAAACCCAACCTAAACCAAAAACCAGAGCCAAAAAAAAAGTCATTAAAAGAATTGTTCTAAAGTTATTTTCTGCTACCACTGAATAGGCTGTTTTCATTTGATTTATTTTTATTAACTTACTTAAAATTATATCATAAAGAGTTTTTAATATTAAAAATAAACCTAAAATAAAAAGAAGCGTTCTTTATGTTTGTAATTTTAAAAGACATTTTAGTTTTAAGTTATAAAATATTTTGTATTATAATAAATAATTATAATTTTACTTAACGGGGCATAGCGCAATTGGTTAGCGCACCGGCTTTGGGAGCCGGAGGTTGTGGGTTCGAGTCCCACTGCCCCGAATAAAATCATATTTCAACCTCACTTATTTTATTTTTTCTTCAATTTTTTTATAAACCTCTGTTATTATCCACATAGGAATAAAAAGCCCAATCGCCAAACTCCAAAGACCAAAAGATACTCCTAACAAAGATAAAATTCCTTTACCATTATATTTCAACCAATCAGCTGCTTTTTTAAGAATATTTCTATCATTTCTCTCAATACCGCGATTTATATCATTGAAAAAGTTTTCTAATTTATCTAAACTTTCTATTAATTTTTTCCTTTCATTTTCAGTACCTCCTTCTTTTGCAATAGTTTCATACTTTTCTTTTAATGCCCCCAAAAGACCCTCAATACCTGCTAAAACAGCAAACCCTTCTGGCATTTTTTTTAATTTTCCCCTTGTTTCTTTAAAAAGGTCTATCACATTTTTTAATGTTTTACCAATTTCTGTTTCTTCTTTACTTATAACAAAAGCAGTTTCTATAAATCGGGCAAAAATTTCTTCCATCTGTTCCCTTCTCAAATAAATCTCATAATTTTTATCTTTCTTAAAAATTCCTAATTTTTGTAGTTCTTTTTCAGTTTTGTTTTTTAATTCATCTGGCAAACTCTCAAAATACAAAGTTATTTGAGCTTTTCCTTTTGATAAAACTTCAAGATAACTTCTAACTTCCTCATTAAATTCTCCTGGTTTAAATTCTCCTTTAAATTCTCCTTTAAGCAAAGCTCTAAATTTTAAACCAATCTTAGGAGGCCATAATCTAAAAAAGAATTCCTCTTTTTGAGAAAGCAATCTTTCGAAATCTCCTTTAAAAGGTCCTTTCTCATCTTCAGGAAAAACTAAATAAAGATAAGCCCTAACTAGTTCAGGGGTATCTAATTTATCTCTAAAGTTAATTCCCTCCTTCTCTGGCGAAATTCTATAATAACTTTCTAAAATCCCTTTTAAGGATTGTTTTAAAGTCTTTTTTCCATTATCCTCTTGTACTAACTTATTTAAAACTTCTTGATCACCACTGAGCTCTTTTTCTAAAAATTTAATAACTTCTTCTTCGTCGAATAAATTATTTCCATTTACATATTTTAAAATTGTGTCTTCGACTGTTTGCTTCTTATTTTCATTTTCAAAAAGTAAATTTAAAACTGCGTGTAATTTACTTTCTAAATTGAATGGTCTTATTTTTTCTTTTGTCATTCTTCTAAAAGGGTTTTCCATTAATTTAATTTAATTTAATTTAATTTTAATCATAAAAATTTTATTTTGTCAAGTTTTGTGTTTTTATCTAAAATGGCCTGAATCTATCGTAATATCCTCTTTTTCTCTTTTTTTTCTATTCCTCTTGCCATTCTGCCTGCTTCTTGATCAATTTCTTTTAATTTTTTCCAGGCTTTAGCTCCTCCTCTCCTTATAACATCTATCCCGGTATTAATTCTATCGAAAATTTTATTCCAATCAATACTAGGTCTCTGGGGCTCTTCTCTTTTCTCTGTTAATCCTTCTAATGTCTGGAAAAATTTTATTATGTCTCGTAAAGCTTCTAACTCTTTTATCATCTTTTCTTTTTCCTCTTCAATATTTTCAGCTTCTCTCAATCTTTTTTGTATCTCCTGCAGCAAATTTTTTAAATTTATAAGCTCTCTTCTCTCTTCAGGTCTTTGAACTTGTTTTCCTATTTCATCGGAAATGATTTCAATAGCATCAGAAACTGTTTCTTGAAGTCCTCCTAGGTTAACTCTTTCAATAATTTGGCTAATATCCCTACTGCTCTTCCTACTGCAGGAACTCTTAAGCTTTCTGGTAAATAATTAATATTCTTTGTGCAAAACTTCTTAGTTCTGTTTTAAAACCACCGAGTACTATCCTTAAAATCTCTTGAAATGTAAGTTTTTCTGCCATTTTGATCCCCCTTATAAGAGTTTTATTCTTAAAATAATCACAAAAAAGTTATTTTGTCAACTTTTTAAAACTTTACTTCCACTGGTTTTTCTGCTTTTTCTTTTTCTTCTCCTTCTAGTTCAAAATATTCAAAATTTGGAAATTTGAATGTACTGGCAATTATTGAGTTTGGAAAGGATTCTTTAAAAGCAAGGTATTCTCGAGTAACAGCATTGTAGAATCTTCTTGATGCTTGAATTTTGTCTTCAGTATCAACAAGTTCTCTTTGAAGTTCTAAGAAATTTTGATTTGCCTTAAGGTCTGGGTAATTTTCAGCAACGGCAAAAAGAGTCTTTAATGTTTCTGTAAGCATACTATCTGCGGTGAGTCCTTCTTTTACTGTTTTTGCAGATAAAATTCTTGATCTTAATTCAGCTACTCTTTCTAAAACTTCTTTTTCATGTTCCATATAACCTTTTACAGTTTCAACTAAATTAGGAATCAAATCAGCTCTCCTTTTAAGCATAACTTCGATATCAGAAGAGGATTCTTTCACTCTTTCTTTTAAAGAAATCAAACGATTATAGATATAGATCAAATAAAGTACTAAAAAGCCTAAGATTCCCAAAATAATATAAAACTGGTTCATTTTAATTTATCTTTTAAATTTCGACCTAATACCATGGTTTTTCTTCTTTTTTTTTCTTATTATAAGCCACGAATCTTGCTAAAGCATAAAAATAGGAAGAAAGTCTATTAAGATAAGATAAAATTTCTAAAGATAATTTAAATTTTTTATTGAACTCAACGATCCTTCTTTCAACTCTTCTTGTAATCGCTCTTAAATAATCAAGCCAGGCTGAATCTTCATTACTCCCATAAATCACAAAACTTTTTTGCTCTTTGATTTCCTTTTCAATTTCTTTTATCTCTTGTTCAAGTTTTTCAATTTTTTCCTTTTCAATTTTTGGTTTTTCAAATTTAGGATACATAAACCAGGAGATGTTTGCCTGAATAATAAAAAGGGTATTTTGAATTTCTGTTAATTTTTGTTCGTATTTTTTATTTAAATAATTTTTTGCTAAACCGATCAAGCTATTTAATTCATCCAGTTCTCCTAAAACCTCCATAATTAACGAATCTTTATCCATTCTTTTATTCTCTATTTTAGACTTTCCTCTATCTCCTTTTCCTGTAAAATAAAGCATTAAAAAGATTTAATAAGTTTCACAATCTTTTAATTATCCTCCCTTTGTTTTTATCATAAGGCGAAATTTCTATCATAACTCTATCTCCAGGAATAACCTTAATAAAATTAATTCTCATTCTTCCAGAAAGATAACCTAAAATAATTCTTCCATCTTCAAGTTGTACCCTGAAAGTAGTGTCAGGCAAAGATTCTAAAACCCTACCGTTAAAAACTTTTTTCTTCATAATTTTAATATGATATATCTAAAGTATCTATATCACTATCATTGTCTAATTTAAAACTATCAAGCTCTGTTTCTAATGATTCTAATTCTTTTTCTGTCTCAATAACGGCATTCCTAGGACCAAAATTTATATTTTCAGCAATAATTTCATAAGCAACTCTTTTAACGCCGCTGTTATCAACCCAACTTCTTGATCTTATTCTTCCTTCAACGAAAATCAATCTTCCTTTGTTTAAATATTTATGACACAATTCGGCTAATTTACCCCAAGCTACCACCCTGTGAAATTCTGTTTCTTCAGCAATATTGCCATTCTTGTCTTTATAACTTCTATTGGTCGCTAAAGTCAAATTAGCAATTGCTGAACCAGAAGGCAAAAACTTAAAATCAACTTCTTGAGTTAATCTACCAATTAAAAAAACTTTATTAAGGTTCATTTATTTGCTTCCTTTATATCTGCTGCTAATTTTATCTTTTCTTCGTTATTATTTGTTTTATTTTGAGATTGTTCTTTTGTTTCTTTTAAAAATTTAGCTTGTTTTCTGTGAAGAATAACATATCTCAAAATTAAAGATTTGCTTTTCATCTCTTTATCTATAAATGGTATTTTTTCGGAAGTAGCATTAAAATAAATCGTCCCCAAATAACCCATATTCTCTTTCAAGATAGGATAAGCCATATTTCTCATTTTGAGAGGTATTTTTTTTACTATTTCCAAACCTAAATTTTCCAATAATTTAATCAACTCCTCTTCCATTTTTTCTGGATCTGTCTCTTTTCTAGCCCAAAAAGAAAGTTCATAAAGTTTTGTCATTATTGATTTTCTGTTTAATTATTTTTTTTCTATTTAAATTAATTATCATAAAAACGACTTTTACTTAATTCATAATGAATCTTATTATAATTATATGGCAAAAATTAAATTTTTATCAAGACTATATCGTTTTCTTCAATTTCTGCTTCTTTATTTTTTATCTTAATTAATCCTCTTCTTTTAGCCTCTTCCCAACTGCCAATTTCCATAAATTTATCTAAAGAAATTACCTCAGCAAATTTAAATTTTAAAACAAAATCTGAATGAATCATAGCAGCCACATCAATCATTTTACTTCCACGCAAAATAAACCATCCTTGAGTTATTCCTTCTTCTTGATCTTGGGAATTTTTATTAAAGGTAAAAAATTGAATTAAGTTTAAGTCTTTTCTAAACTGATTAAGGAAAGTAAAAACTTGAGGTTTAAATTCTTCAGATAAAGTTTTATTTTCTAAAATTTCTAATTCCCAAAGTAAATCAAGATGATAAACATTTTTAATATGGGAAAAATTTTTTTTAACTTCATTTATTAATTCATTATTTGTTTCACCGTTAATTAATAAATACCAATCTTTGGTTGAAAGAAGATTGGTTATATTTTTATTCTTGCTTTTTGACATAATCTTTTCATCAGACATTTTTATTTCTTCTTCAATAATAAGCAAATCTCTTATGGGATCGATTTTACCCTCTGGATGAGGCACATCTTCTCGTCGAAAATTACGGACAACCTCTAAGATAATATCACAACTACGGAGATAGCTTAAAAATTCATTTCCTAATCCTTCTCCTTGATGAGCTCCTCTAATTAGCCCGGGAACATCAACAAAAAAAATACCTGGATATTTGATTTCTTTTGTTTTAGTAAGAGAATGTAATTGAAGTAATTCAGGAGTAATTATCTGCACAAAAACTTCTTTTGGCTTTAAGGTAGTAAAAGGATAAGAAGCAATTTCAACTTCCACTTGAGAAATCAATTTTATAAAAGTAGATTTACCACTATTAGGTAAACCACAAATGCCTATGGAAAATTTCATCTAAATAAAAGATTTTATATGTTTAAAACTTTTTTTACCTCTGAATCAATATCGGTAGTAAAATAATTTTCTAATTCCTCTGGCTTTACCCATTTTATTTCTTCAACTTCATCAGGCTCGCTAGGTTCTTGAATTTGGTTTTCGTTTTCTAATTCACACAGATGATAAGCCATCATAATATGAGAATCTGGATGAACCCTTAAATGAATTTCTTTTACAACCTTAACCCCATAGCCTGTTTCTTCCAAAACTTCTCTTTTTACTGACTCAGCTCTTGTCTCTCCCTTTATCTGTCTCCCTCCTGGAAAAGCCCATTGCAAAATCCTTCCGCTTTGGCATTTTTCAATTTTTCTTCTTTTTATAATCAAAACCTCTCCCTTGTTATTTAAAACAATTCCTAGATTAATAAAATCTCCCATTTTTAAAAAAATTTAATATAATTTTAAAATAAAAATATTTTTAAAACAATTATCATAATGACAACAAAATTTGACAAATAATTTTTTTTGATTATAATTTTACTTCCTATACATCTTAACTATCCTCTATAGCTTAAATTAATATAATATAAGATATATATAAATAAATGTATATATCCAAAAAACAATATGAAAAATTAAAAGAAGAATTAGAAAGATTAGAAAATGAAGAAAGAAAAAAGGTAGCTGAACGATTAAAAACAGCTCTGGAATACGGAGACATTTCAGAAAACAGTGAATATGAAGAAGCACTGCAGCAAAAAGAAAGATTAGAAATAAAAATTTTAGAAATAAAAAAAGTTTTAGATCAAGCTAAAATAATTAAAAATAATAACAATCGCGGAGAGAAAAAGATTTATCCCGGATCAACTTTTGAAGTTGTCGATAAAAATTCGAAGAAAAAATTAACTCTTACTTTAGTCGGTTTTGGGGAAGGTGATTTTAAAGAAGGTAAAATATCTACCGAATCTCCTTTAGGAAAAGCTTTTTTAAACAAAAAGATTAATGAAGAAGTAGAAGTAGAAACACCTAAAGGAAAAATAGTTTATCAAATTAAAAAAATTTTATAAATAAATCTCAAAAAATTTTTTCTGTTTTTATCAATGTCTCGCCGGGTAGCAGTTTTAATGTCTGGTGGAATTGATTCTTCGGTTAGTGCTTTTTTATTAAAAAAATCAGGTTACCAACCTGTAGGAATTCATCTTAGCTCTACTGATTTTTGTAATCCACAAGATACTATTGATGCTGAAAAAGTATCTCACATTTTAGATATACCTTTTTATATATTTAACATCACCAAAGAATTTGAAGAAAAAGTTGTTCACTATACAATAAAAACTTACCAATCAGGACTTACTCCTAATCCTGACGTTTATTGTAATCAATTTATTAAATTTGGTCTCTTTTTTGAAAAAGCTATAAATTTAGGCTTCGAGTTAATCGCTTCTGGACATTATGCCCGAAATAAAGATAAATCTCTTTTCAAAGCTAAAGATAAAAACAAAGATCAAACTTACTTCTTATGGAAAATAGAAAAAGAAAAAATAGAAAAAATAATTTTTCCTGTAGGCGATTTGCTTAAAGAAGAAGTGAAAAAAATGGCCAAAGAAAACAACTTACCTGTAGCAGAAAAAAAAGAAAGTATGGGCATTTGTTTTGTTGGCACCGTAAAGTTAAGAAATTTTTTGAGTCAATATTTAACTCCCAAGGAAGGCAAGATAATTGATACGCAGGGAAATATTTTGGGAACTCATCCTGGGTATTATTTTTTCACTGAAGGGCAAAGACATGGGTTAAATATTAAAACTGGTGGTGGTCCTTATTATGTTGCTTATAAAATTCCAGAAGAAAATGTAGTTGTAGTAGCTAAAGAAAATGATCCTTTACTCTACAGTAAAAAAATAGAAATTACTGAAGTAAATATTTTAGAACCTAGACCTTGGAAAAAAGAAGAAATTATAGAAGCTAGATTTAGACATAGACAACCTTTAGTTAAATGCAAGGTAAAACTACCTTTAGTGGAATTTCTTGAACCTCAAAGAATGATCGCCCCTGGTCAATCTATTGTCTTTTATAAAGACGATCTTGTTATAGGAGGTGGAATTATCTTAAAAAGAATAGAATGATTTTTGAAAATAAACAACTTTTTCTTTAATTTTTTCTACTACTGGTTCTAGAAGTTTATAAGGAGTAACGCTTCCCTGTTCTAACTGTTTTCGTAGTTCTTCATACCACACCTTTCTAAATTCGGTATTAATATGAACAATTTTGAAGCCAATTTTAATGCACCTCTGAATCTTTATTATATTTAAACCTGAAGCTCCATGTAAAACTAAAGGAATTTTAACAATTTTAGCAATTTGCTCTCCTCTAAAAAAATCAAGCTCGGGCTCTTTTTCAGTAAGACCATGAATATTACCGATAGAAATTGCTAAAAGATCAACTTTAGTTTCCTGAACAAATTTTTCGGCATCTTCGATTTTAGTTAAATATTCTTCTTTTACCTCAATCTCTTTTTGAATATCTGATTTACCAGGTAAAAATCCAACCTCACCTTCAATTAAAATTTCTTTATTATCTTTAAAGTGAATAATTTCTTTAGTTATTTTAATGTTTTCTTCTAAAGTTAAAGCGCTACCATCAAACAAAACTGCATCATATTCTAAATTTATAGCTTCTTTGGCTGAATTAATTTCCTTACAATGATCAGCATTAAGAAAAACAAGATTTTCTAAATTAGAAGAAAAGATATCTTTATAAAAATCAAGAATTTTTTTAACTAGGTTTGAATTAAGATAACCTCTTTCTCCTTCAGAAACTCCAAAAATTATAGGAATTTTTGTTTCTTGAACAGCTAAAATACCAGCTTTTATCTGTTCTAGGGTCGAAACATTATAATGCAAAACAGCCTGATTTTTCTTAAGAGAATATATTATCTCTCGCAACCTCATAAAATTTGTCCCCAGGAGGAATTGAACCTCCACTTCAGCCTCCGCAGGGCTGCGCTCTTCCTTTAAGCTATGGGGACTTTATATAAAAGACTGGGTGGACCCGAGGGGATTCGAACCCCTGACCTCCGGTGTGCAAAACCGGCGCTCTACCACTGAGCTACGAGCCCGTAATTGCCCGGGGTGGGAGTCGAACCCACACAGCCAATAAAGGCCACGAGATTTTGAGTCTCGCGCGTCTGCCAATTCCGCCACCCGGGCATTTAAACTTAAAATATTTTCTCTTATATTTTTTTAGAATATTTAAGTATAGATTAATATTATAATATAATATTATAAAATAAATATAATATAATTATAAGATATTCATTTCATTAAATCATTAAATAAAAATTTTCAAAAATTTTATGGAAAAATTTGATCTACCTAAAGGAGAAAAAAAATTTTTAGAAAAGTTTGAAAAAATTCATCAAGAATATCCTTATTTACAAGAAGCTCATCCAGAAAAAGGGGTGAAATTAACATTAGAAAAAATAAAAGAAGAAATTCAAAATTTACCTGAAACAAAAACTGAAGTTTCTTTTCATCCGCACTTTAATTTTCAGCAGTCAACTAACATCTTGTCTCAAGCAATTCAAATAGCTATTGAAGAAGATGTTGCTAAAGCTCTTGATTTTATCTACAAAACTAAAAATCCTTACTTAATAGATGCTTTTCACGATCTTCTTGTAGCTCATTTTCTTTCTTTGATACAAAAAGAAAAATGAGTAATTTTGAATATTTTATTTTAGGTTTTGTCTTTTCTTTAGGCTTGATTTTAATTTTTTTAACATATTTTCTAATCAGAAGGTTGCTCCACAAAAAAACTCTTAATCTATCGTTGAATTATTCTTTGCTCCTAGTTGAAATTCCAAAATATATTATTTCTGCAGAATCGACCGATCCAAGAATTAAAGTAATAGAAGAACTAACAAAGTTTGAAAATTTTTTAGGAACTTTAAGTAAACTTAAAAATCCAATAATATTTGAAATAGCTACTCCGCATTTTGGCGAAGAGATATTTTTTTATTTAGCAGTACCACAAAAAGAAATTTCCTTTTTTCAAAAAACTATAAAGGGATTTTGGCCTGGTGCTGAAGTTTCTATAATAAAGCAAGATTACAATATTTTTAATCCGGAAGGAAGTTCTTTAGCTTCAATTGTTACTCTTAAAAAAAATAACTATCTACCGATTAAAACCTACACTTCTTTATCTTTATCTAATCTTGATTCTTTAGATTCTTTTTTATCAGCCTTTTCTCGTATAAACAAGGAAGGAGAAGGATTAGCTTATCAATTAATTTTGTTACCTGTTTCCTCAAGTGAAAATAAAAAAATTTTCAAAAAAATTCAATCCTTAAGAGAAGGCAAAAAATTAGAAGATGTTTTAGAAAAAAAGATTCTTACTGAAATTTCTAAAGAAATTGGCAAAGCACTTAGTGAAAAAACTAAAGAAGAGGAAGAAAAAGAAAAAGCTAAGCCAAAACCACTAGAAGAAAACGCTATTAAAAATTTAGAACTAAAAGCTAATAAACCTTTGTTTAGAGTTAATATTCGCCTAGTAGTTTCCACTAATGATCCCCATTCTGCTGATCTCATTCTTTCCTCCTTAGAGGCTGCTTTTCATCAATTTGTCAATCCTGGTTTCAATGAATTCTCGGTTACTAGATATAAAAAGGCTAAACTTAAAAAAATATTTTATCAATTTTCCTTTAGAATTTTTGATAAATCACATTCTTCTTTATTAAACAGCGAAGAAATTACCTCCATTTTTCATTTCCCTACCTCATACACTAAAAATGAAAAAATAAGATATCTAAAATCAAAAACCTCAGCTCCTCCACCCAATCTACCTACAGAAGGAGTTATTCTAGGAAAAAATGTTTACCAAGGAATAGAAGCCATTGTTAGAATAACCCGTAATGATAGAAGAAGGCACATCTATACTATCGGACAAACAGGAACAGGTAAAACAACTTTATTAAAAACTATTTCGGGATTATTAAAACCTAAAGAAGGATATTGAAAATGGAGATGGAATTTGTTTTATTGATCCTCATGGTGATGTAGCTCAAGAAATTTTAGGCTTAATTCCTGAAAATAGAATTGATGATGTAATCTATTTCAATCCTGGCAATACCAGACGGCCTATTGGTCTTAATATTTTAGAATACAATGCCGATCGTCCTGAAGATAAAACCTTCATTATTAATACCTTGATTGAAATTATTGATAAATTATACAATCTTCACATTAGTGGTGGACCAATGTTTGAACAATATTTAAGAAATGCTTTACTTCTTTTAATGGATAATCCTGAATCAGGTTATACTCTTTTAGACGTTCCTCGGGTTTTTGTTGACGATGATTTTAGGGAGGAATTAATCATCAAATGTAGAAACTATCCGGTTATTGAATTTTGGCAAAAAGAGGCAACTCAAATTACCAGCAGTGATTTTTCTTTGCAAAATATGACTACTTGGATTACCTCTAAATTAAATCCGTTTATAACTAATGATTTTGTTAGGCCTATTGTAGCTCAAGCTAAATCTACTTTAAATTTTAGACAAGCAATGGACGAACAAAAAATAGTTATAGTAAACCTTTCTAAAGGAAAATTAGGAGAAACAAGCGCTTATCTTTTAGGAATGATTTTAATAACTAAATTTCTTTTAGCTGCTTATTCCCGAGCCGATATACCAGAAGAAGAAAGAAAAGATTTTTATCTTTTTATTGATGAGTTTCAAAATTTTGCTTTTAAAAGTGTGGCTAGTATTCTTTCTGAAGCTAGAAAATATAGATTATCAATGATTCTTTCGCATCAATATATTAAACAACTACCAGAGGAAATATCTTCAGCTGTTTTAGGTAATGTAGGAACCATTATTGCCTTGAGGATAGGAACTGAGGATTCGGAAGTTTTAGAAAAAGTTTTTACTCCCGTTTTTAATAAATTTGACTTAGTTAATATCCCTAATTATAATGCTTATATAAAACTTTTAATTAACGGTCATCCTTCTGACGCTTTTAATATCAGAATTATTCCACCAATAAAATCAGACTTTTCCCGAACTGAAAAGATTGTTCAACTTTCTATGACCAAATATGGAAAACCGTTAGAAGAAATTAATAAAGAAATAGAAAGCAAATATGCTAACTATCGTTATTTTTAATACCCTTCTTATTACTTTAGGATTATTTTTTCTTTATTTAGTTATTAGAAAAGAAATCCAAAATTTAAATTCCCAGAAAAATGATGATTACTCAAAATTTGCCGATCTTCAAAAAATCTTAGTTGAAAGTTTTAGTCTTCTCAAACAAGAAGTTTCTGATAATCTAAAATCTTCAATAGAAAAACAACTTCAGATAATTCAATCAAGTTCTAAACTGGAAGAATTAGCTCGTAATCTAGAAACAAGTGTTTCAGAAATAGGTACTTTCAAAGAAATTTTGTTAGGACCTAAAAATAGAGGTTACTTAGGAGAAATAATGTTAGAAGAAATTTTAAAAAATTTACCCTCAGACTATTACGAAAAACAATATCTTTTGGGAAATGATAGAGTTGATTATATTTTAAAAATTAATGATCATATCATACCTATTGATTCTAAGTTTCCTGTTCATAATTTTTCTTCTCAAGACGAAAACACTGATAAAGATAATAAAGAAAAATTAAAAAAAGAATTAATCAGAAATATAAAAAGTAAGATTGAAGAAATTTCTAAAAAATATATTTTACCCAGCCGAGGAACCGTTGAATTTGCTATTATGTACCTTGCTAATGAAGGGATATATTACGAACTGTTGAGTGATAAATTTTATGATGATGTTTGGGATTTAGCTAGAGAAAAATCTGTTTTTATCACTTCACCTAAAACTTTTGAATTAATATGTTCTTCTCTCCTTTTAATAATTCGAAGACAGGAACTAAGTAATAATGTAAGAGAAATTTTAGATTCTCTTAATCAACTAGAAAAAGATTTAGTTGAACTTCATAGTAAATTTAATACTTCTTATAATCAATTAATAAACAGTTTTCGAAATTTTCAAGAAATATCAAGAATACTTACCCGCTTTATCACCAATTTCAAAACCCTAATTAAAAAAGAAGAAAAATTAGAGTCGTCTATTAAAGAAAAAACTTTAGTTTAATCATGCGTTTAGCTATTAACGGTTTTGGAAGAATAGGAAGAGTATTTTTTAGACAAGCTTTTGCTACAGAAGATTTCGAAATCGTCGCCATTAATGACTTATCTGATCTTAATAATCTAGCCTATCTCCTTAAATATGACTCTGTTTATGGCAAATATGATAAAAAAATAGAAGTTAGTGGAGATTCTTTAGTGGTTGAGGGTAAAAAAATTTTAGTTTTTAAAGAATTGGATCCCTTAAAACTCCCTTGGAAAGATTTAAACATAGATGTTGTTATTGAAGCCACTGGTGTTTTTACTGATTTTGAAAAAGCTAAAATCCATATACAAGCTGGAGCCAAAAGAGTGGTAATCACTGCCCCAGCTAAAGACGAAATTACTCTTACTTTCACCCCGGGATTAGAGGATCTACAAAAAATTGAATTTTTTGGCGAACAAGGTTATGTTACTTCTAATGCTTCCTGCACTACTAATTCCGTAAATCCTGTCCTAGCCATTCTTCACCAACGAATAGGGGTTAAAAAAGCAATTTTAACTACTATTCATGGCTATACAGCTACCCAAAGTTTGGTTGATGGAATTGTTAAGGGACATGATTTTCGAAGAGGAAGGGCAGCAGCCCTAAATATCGTACCTTCCACTACAGGCGCAGCTGAAGCTACGGCTAAAGTAATTCCTTACTTTAAAAACAAATTTGACGGCGTATCGATTAGGGTTCCTGTAATTGTTGGTTCTCTTTCGGATATAACAATAGTTACAGAAAGAAAAACAACCGTAGAAGAAGTAAATCAAATTTTTCAAGAAGAAGAAAAATTTAACTGGCAAGGTATTATCAAAACAATAGAAGACCAGATTGTTTCTTCTGATATCTTAAAAGAACCTTATGGAGCTTTGATTGATTTAACCTTAACACGAGTTGTTGATTGTGATTTGGTTAAAGTTTTTTCTTGGTATGATAATGAGTTGGGATATTGTGCTATGTTAATAAAGCACATTCAAAAAATTAAAAGCTTAATAAAAAATAATCTGTCCTGACCTGTTAATTCTAAAATTCAATTCTTCATCTCTATATTTAAGGCAAAGGTAGAGATTTTCCCAGTTAGATGGCAATAAATTGTAAAATTTATTAGTACTATTGTCGTAACCCAAAAGTAGTAAATCTCCATAAGGACTGTAGTAAATAAGATTTAAGTAATCATAAGATAAAGATTGGCTACAATTTTGACTTGAAGTAGAAATCTTTAAATAATCACCGTCATAAACTTTTTTAAATTCTTCTTTTATTACCAGTGTTTCTATAGGTTGATTTGTTATTTGACCATTTCTATTTAAATAATAAGTAGGTGAAGTAGCAGTGAATATTTCAGTTGCTGAGGCGGAGGAAGCTAATTCATAACATATAGGATAAGGCCTATCTGCACTAGTGGCTACGGAAGCAGCATAACCTATATATCCCTTATAACTTGAACTATTGTTTTCCTTTTCAAAAATCAAACCATAACCACAAAAAAAGACATTGCTATCAAAGTTAAATTTTTGCGCTAAAGCAAATTCTTTAATCTCAAAAATATCATTTTCTAAATTATAAGTAAAATTTTTTAAATAAACCATTTTTCTGTCAAAAGCAGTAAAGTTCAAACTGATAGAAATGAGGATAATAATAATCATCATCACAACAACAATCTCTAAAAAAGTAAAAGCTTTCATTACCTTAAATTAATTAAGATATTTGTTTTTTATCTTTGATCGAAATTATTATTAAATACTTAAATACTTTGCTTGTATAAGACTTATTGTATAAGACAATAATCGTTAGAACCGTTACAAATACCTACAAGACTCGTTGCAGCTTGCACGCCCATACCATTAACCCAGCATCCTTGCCAACCATCAGGTGTAGTCGTACTATTATAAGAACTATCATAAAGAGCAGGGGCTGTAGAACTACTTTGTTCCAAAGATGCTTTTAAAATAAAATGATCTACTGCGGTAGTAGCGTTGACAGTAGTAGTAACACTAGAACAGGGGTAATATTGATATGATCTAGCCTTTACTGGATCACGTGGCAATTTAACTACTACCTTTTCCTTTCTAAGTTCAGCTTCTAAGTTATCCCATGTCGTAGTAGCAGGGAAATAACTTTTTTTCGAAAAGTAGTTAGCTAAATAAGCAGCCACATTTCTCATATCACCTATTCTCCTCGTATCCCGAGCTGTAACTGTTTGACCACCTAAATTAGTTAAAAGAAAGCCGGCTAGAATACCAATAATTAAAAGAACTATAGCCATTTCGATAAGGGTGAAACCTTTTTTGTTCGTTTTGATCATGTTTATTTAATAAAAATTATTAAAACTTAATTACGACTTATGATTTAATTTTAATTTCTTTTGCTATAATTATATTATATCTTAATTATACCTTAAAAAAAATTTTTTATAAATATTTTTCCCCAACCATGAAAAAAGAAACATCAGCTGGAGCAGTAGTTTTTTTTGAAAAAACTAACAACAAAAACTATTTTTTAAACAAGCAAACAAGAAGAGAGTATTTATTGCTTAATTATCTTGGTGGTCACTGGGATCTCCCTCGGGGACATATAGAAATGCACGAAAACCCCATAGAAACTGTTTTAAGAGAAGTAGAAGAAGAAACTCAATTAAAAGTAAGAATTATAAAAGGATTCGAAAGAAAAATAACTTTTTCGTTTAAACATGAAAATGAATTTGTAATCAAAGATGTTATTTTTTATCTTGCTAAAGCAAATAATCAAAAAGTTATTCTTTCTGATGAACACAAAGGTTATGTCTGGCTTCCCTACCGGGAAGCAAAACAATTGATAACTTTTAATAAAGATATTCTAGAAGAAGCCGAAATATTTTTAAGAAAAATGAATCGCTATAAAAAACCTAAAGTAAGTGATAATAAAGATATTAAAAAAAAAGGATTTAGCTTTATAGAAATACTTCTGGTTTTAACTACGATTGTTTTTTTAATTGGCTTAACTTCGCAATTTATTAAACCATCAAGTTTAGCCCAAAGAAGTCGAGATGTTCAAAGGATCGCTGACATAAAAAAATTAGATTTAGCTATTAAAAATTATATTTTAGCTACAACTTCTCCTTTCCTTGGTCCTAATAATAAAGGAATAGATGAATCTAGTTCAACTATTTTTCTTTCCCTGCCATTGGAAAAAATCAATTTGGAGAGTCAAACAATAGCTTCGGGGTCAAAAATCTATTATCTTAAACAAGTAAGTTCAACTGAATCTTATAAAATAGATGGTAGTGGCTGGCTACCTATCGATTTTAGCTTAACACCAATAATACCAATTTTCTCCTTGCCTGTAGATCCTCTTAATGAATGGGAAGGAAAATTTTTCTATGCTTACGCTTTCAAAAGATCTTCTACTACTTATGAATTAAACACTAAACTAGAAAATTCTTACTATATAAACAATTTTTCCCAAAATGATTTAGGTGATAACGAAAATATTTTTGAAGCAGGTACAGAAAAAAACTTAATCCCTAACACTCTATATTGAAACACTTTTAAATAAAAAAACACTCAAAGCAATCAATAAAATTTCTATTAAAACAGCAAGAGGTTTATTTATTTTTTTTTCTTGATAATGGAAATTTTTATGAAATTTATGATATAAAGCAAGAATTTTAATTTTATAAGATATCTTGTTTTTACATAGAAAAGAATCAAAAAATTTTATTAAATCAGGAAGGACACCGCCTATACCACCTATAATAGCTAGATTTTTTAAACTGGGTGGCATTTTATCTATAAATAGAAAAGAGAGGATTAAAAATATCATCATTTCACCAATTACCAAAAAAATATATTGCACATCAAAATCTTTAATTTTTTTATATTTTTTATTTAAAATATTTGAATCTATATGAGGCAATCTATCTAAAAGATGATGAGAAATAATTCCTATTATTAAACCGGAAAAATAACTTTGAGACAAAGAAACGGAAAGAGACGAAGCAGTAAAAAAATGAACTCCTAATAACATAATCCTTACTTAGCAAAGATATTCAATAATCTTATCAAATACTTGAGGGCTTTTATTAGCTAATTCAGCTAAAACTTTTCTATTTAAAGAAACATTTTTTTCTTTAAGTAGAGATACAAACTGACTATATTTAAGTCCTTTACTTCTTAGATAAGCATTTATTCTTACTTGCCATAATCTTCTAAAATCTCTCTTCTTCTGCTTTCTTCCTTCATAAGATCTTTTCTCTGCATGCAAAATAGCTTCTTTGGCAAATTTTTTCTTATTGCTATATGGTCTTCTAAAACCTTTAACTCTTTTCAATAGTTTCTTTCTTTTTTTGTTTTTTATTACTCCTCTTTTTACCCTAGACATTAATGTTTATTTTTTAATACTCTTCTTCCGGCAGTTCTTCTTCCACTTTTTCCTTCTTCTTTTCAGGAATATCAGAAACTACCGTTTGTGTAATTAATAACAAACTAGCTATACTTATAGAATTTTGAAGGGCTACCCTGGTTACCTTTGTTGGGTCAATAACTCCTGATTTATAGAGATCTTCATATTCTAAAGTAGAAGCATTAAATCCATATCCTTCTTTACCTTCTTTAACTTTTTGCACTACTATAGAAGGATCAACGCCAGCATTTTCAGCAATTCTTCTTATTGGAGATTCGATAGCTTTTCTTACTATAGTGGCTCCTATATATTGAGGAATACTCTTCTTGGATAATTCATTTATAAAACCATCGAGTTTTTCAACAGTACGAAGTAAAGCCACACCCCCACCAGGAACAATACCTTCCTCTAAAGCTGCTTTGGTAGCAGAAATAGCATCTTCAATTCGATGCTGTTTTTCTTTTTGTTCCACTTCAGTAGGAGCACCAACCTTGATAACCGCTACCCCACCAGAAAGTTTTGCTAACCTTTCTTGAAGTTTTTCTTTATCATATTCAGAAGTTGTTTTCTCAAGCTGAACCTTAATTTGTTGAATTCTTTTATTAATTTCTTCTTTATCTCCTTTACCACCAACAATAGTAGTTGTATCTTTGTTAATAATAACTTTATGAGCCTCACCAAGATGGTTTAATTCAGCGTGATCTAGTTTAAATCCAAGTTCTTCGGAAATTACTTGACCACCAGTTAAAATAGCAATATCTTGTAACATTTCTTTTCTTCTATCACCAAAACCAGGAGCTTTAACGGCTATAGTAATTAATATTCCCTTTAATTTGTTAACAATAAGGGTAGCTAAAGCTTCCCCTTCAACATCTTCGGCAATAATTAATATCTGTTTTCTTCCCGATTGAACAACTTTCTCCAATAAGGGGACTAATTCATGAATAGAGCTTATTTTTTTATCTGTTATCAAAATGAGAGGATTTTCTAAAACTGCTTCCATTTTTTCAGGATTAGTAACCATATAGGGAGAAACAAATCCTCTGTCAAATTGTAAACCTTCAACTACTTCATAGGTAAGGCCCAAAGTTTGAGATTCTTCAACGGTAACCACACCATCTTTACCAACTTTTTCAATAACTTCAGCAATCAACCTCCCTACTTCCTCATCACGAGCAGAAATAGTAGCTACATGCATAGTATCATCTTTATCTTTTATTGGTTTGGAAATATTTTTTAACTCATTAACTACCACTTCAGCTGCTTCTTGTAAACCTTTTTGCATTTCAATAGGATCAACGCCGGCAGAAACATTTTTTAAACCTTCGTTAACTAAAATTTGAGTTAATAAAGTAGCTGTGGTGGTCCCATCACCAGCAGTATCACCAGTCTTTTCAGCCACTTCTTTGATAAGCTCAGCTCCTATGTTTTCAAACTTATCCTCTAATTCAATTTCTTTAGCAATAGTAACACCATCACGAGTAATAGTTGGAGATCCATAACCTTTATCCAAAATGACTGCTCTTCCTTTGGGACCAAGAGTTACAGTTACAGCGTTAGCTAACTTATTAATTCCTTTTAAAATTCTTTTTCTAGCTTTTTCGTCAAAAATTATTTGTTTAGCCATTTTTAAAAATAAAAAATTTTAATTACGACCTCCCTATTCTTCTATCACAGCTAAAATATCCTCTTCTCTTACAAAATAATACTCTTTGTCGTCAATCTTAATTTCATCGGGAGCATATTTTTTAAAAATAACTTTTTGTCCTTCTTTTACAGTTAACGGAATTCTACCATCACCATCTTCGTTTAACTTACCAGGACCAACAGCTATTACTTTTCCTTTGATAGCTCTCTCTTCTCGAGCAGTTTCTGGAATAACGATTCCTCCTTTAGTGACTTCGTCTTCTTTAATGGGTTCAATTAAAAGATAATCATTCATAGGTTTGAGTTTCATTTTTAAAACAAATTTAAAAATTACTTACGACCTTTTAGGGTCAGAAACTTATTTACTCTTTTTTTTATTATATCAAAAGTTTAAAGAAAAATCAAGAGTTTGAACTAGAAATTAATTTATCTCTCCTTTAAAAATCCTTTAAAAATAAAGATCCTTTAAAAACTGAATTTTTACATAAAAGGGAAGTGTTTCATTGCCTCCTTGTGTATGACACCTTTTCCCTTGTAATTTAAAAGTTTCGCTATCAAGTCCCCCATATTCTTCAAATCTATCAATAATATATTTCATATTAAAACAATCATAAGTATTACCTTCGGTTCCATCACCTCGTAATTTTCTTATAACATCAACTTCAACATAATTATAATATGTATAAGGATTATCATTCCAATTCCATTGATAAACAAGAACTTTACCCCTGTTAGTTCCCCCAAAACCAGGATCACCTCCACATACCGGATTATTATCTGAAT
>JBBINE010000015.1:0-22201 GCA_037444025.1 bacterium
GAGAAAGATTCAAATGGTGTTGTTTATATTCCGGGAAAATTAGGTATAGGAACATCCACTCCAAGTGAAAAAGTAGAAGTTTTAGGTAGGGTTAAAGCACAAGATTTTTGCGTAGATAATAAATGCATGACATCATTGATTTCTTCCAATGAATCTGGAGGTTATTGGGTATCTGCTGATGGCGGAAATAATATTTTTAACTTAAATTCAGGAAATATCGGCGTAGGTACTCAAAATCCTTCAGCTAAATTTCATATTGTTGTTGGTAATACTACTACCGATGCTTTTAAAATTCAAATACCTGTTTTGGAATTTACTAGATGGCTTTGGTTAGATGACCATTTTAAATATAGAAGGATTTTAGAATTACGTATTCCACAATATAAAAAAATTTTCTTTAGGGGAACATTTGAAAGATATACTGGGTACCAGCAAATTAATTTAATCTTAGATACCAAAACTTTAATAACTCAAGGTCATATGAAAAATGATTGTTCTGATATTAGATTTTATCAAGTAGGAATGAAAGAAAAATTAAGTTATTGGCTTGAAGGAAATTGTAATACAGAAAAAACATCTTTCTGGATAAGGGTTTATTTCGATAGTAGAAGCACAAGAATTGATAACGGAATTATTAATATTCATATGTACTATGGTAACCCTAATTTTCAAGTGTCGGAAAGCAATTTTGATAACACATTTAGTAGAACTGACTGGACAAAAAATTGGTTATATTCAGGAGTTATGAAAGGCTTTATTAGTGTAGGATTTAATGAACCTATAACAAAATTTAACTACGATAGAAATTTTTATAAGGGTTCACTAGTTGATATTACTCAAGATTATGTAGAAGACGTTCAAACTTCCGAATGGTATGTGAGAAAAGAAGTTTTTATAAAAGGAAAAGTTCTTTATGCTTCTAAATATGACGATGACTATGTATGGGTTCTTGTTTCTCCCGATGGTACTTATAAGAAGATAGGTGGTGATGAAACTGATGATGACTTAAGGAATGCTGCTAGTAGATGGCAGGATTTTGATATAAAAAATTTATTTGGTAAAGAAATAGGTCGCTTTATGTGGTTAGGAAGAGGACATAATGGTATAAGTCAGGCTTCTCTTTATATGTTTTTTTCTTGGCGTTCCTTTGAGAAACCGTACATTTATACAAGAGACATTCCTCCAGAAACTTACTCTCCATCCGAAGAACCATATTTTTCTAATATTGGACCAGAAGAGGATAGAGATTCGAAATCATATATTAGTAATTCTACTGTTTTAGTTGCAAAACAAGGTAGTGGTAATATTGGAATAGGTACAGATTCTCCTACTGAAAAATTAGAGGTAGTGGGATATATAAAAGCGGAAGGTTTATGTCTTCAAGATGGCGGTTGCTTAAAATCAGTTAAATCTATACCTCAAAAATTTTTAACTCAGGAACAATCATTGTGTGCAGATGATAGAGTGGGTCTTTTTTATGAACGAAATTCGCTAGGGGAAGGAAAAATATCCATCTTTGGAAGCGGTGGTGATTCAGGTGGTACTAGGGTAGGACATAATTGTAATCCTGGTGTGCCTGCTAGCATGAAAACTTTTTATGTATGGAGCTGGAACGATATTCCATCATCGACTATATTTAAGTTCCAGCCTATAGTTAAAAGAAATGGTTTATTTGTTTATTGTGCTAATGACGTTTATCTTTATATAGATAGAGATACACCTACGGGAAGGTTGGTAAATTGGCATGGAGGAGATGCGTACGTTTCTGGCACTTATAGTATTTCTGGGGAAAATTGTATTGGAGGTAGTGGAGGAGCGACTATTACTGCCAGATTATTGATAGAAATTTTACCTTCATATATTTTATCAACATCTACCGAATCTTTGCCATTCAATGGTTATAGATAAAAAATAGAAGATAAAAGTAAAAAATGAGAAAAATCAAAAATATAACAAAAGAGGTAAGAAATATATTTTTGCTTACTTTACTCTTGGTTGGCTTATTTATTTTAGGATTGACGATTTCTTATAATTTAGTTTTAGGACAATCTTCTTCTGCTAATCAACAATATAAAATTGTAGGATGGGCTTGGTCTGATAATATTGGTTGGATTCTTTTTGGCACTACAACTACAACTGAGGATTACTGGGTAAGAACTACAGGAACAGGTTCAGGCGAGAGAGAACTAACTGGGTATGCTTGGTCTAGTAATATAGGGTGGATTAGTTTTAATAAAAATGACTTGACGGGTTGTCCCAGTAATCCTTGTAAAGCAACGTTGAATCTTAGCACAGGAAAATTTTCTGGTTGGGCTAGAGCTTTGGCAGCTTCAACTTCTAATCTATATGAAACCGGAGGATGGACAGGTTGGATCAGCTTAAGTTCCAGTACGCAATATGGTTTAGATTTGAAAAAGAACTGGCAAACTTTTTCTTCTTTGACTTCTTCTTCTTGGGCATGGGGGGGAGGAGACACATCTAGTAGTAGTGTTATTGGTTGGATAATAAATTATAATTTAGCCACCTCGCCAATAACTGCATTTCCTAATAAATACATCTTAAGAGTTAATATAGCAACCGGGACAGGGATGGTAAAAATAGAATCCACTTCTTCCGCTTTTTCCTTAACCTTTTCAGGGTCTTCTGGTGATGCTACAACTACTTATATTGAGGGATGGAGTGATGTTACAATCTATGCTAGTTCTACCGATGGAACGCAATATGTTAGCTTGTCAGGAGGATGTACGGCAACGGGTACTAACGGAACTTCTTCTTGTAATTTTACAATGGATAGTGATAAAACGGTAAATGTTTTCTTCAGTTCCACAGCTCCTGGAACAGGTGATAATTTTACATTATCAATTTCCGACTTTAAGGTTTATACCGCCTATTGTACTAGTACAGTTTTATGGAATTCAACCTCAACTTTCCCAGTTTCAGAGTACACACGAAACATGGCTTCTAGTTCTGGCTTTCATCCTTTTTCTGGAAACATAGCTAACAAAAGCCCAGATAGTTTTGCTAGTACTACTACTCAATGTCCAGAAACTGATGTGGGAAAACCAATAGATATAGGTTTTAAAGCTTCTTGCCGAGTGTCAACAACAACAAGCGGGGTCAAATGTCCAGAAAATTATAAAATTGATGTTATTTTTAACAAAACAAATACAACTTCATGTAGCGTTAGTTTTCAAGGATTAACATTTTCTTCAAGTATAGGTACTTCTAGTATAACTTATACTGTTAACACGAGCTCTCTTCCTACTGATGAGATAAGGATAAATAATTTTTGCTTTCCTCGATTAGTTCCGGGAAATACAACAAGTATAGAGGTTAGCCTTGTTAGCTCTGGTAGCTCTTCCACTGATACCGTTAAAACCAAGACTGAATTAAGAATATTTAATTATCAATGTATTTCAGGTTTCTGTCGTCAAGGTGGATATAACGGAATCAGAGGTTTACTTGAGTTAAATTATTGCAAATATTGGGAAAACAGCTCTTGTGGATTGGGAAAAGTAGAAAAATATAATATGGCTGAGTTAATAAGAAGAATAATTCTTAATATTATGTCTCGGATTAGATGAAATTAGGGAAAAGAGGGATTACTATAACTGAAGCTGGAATAGCTTTGTTTATTTTGTTAATTTCGATAGCTTATTTAAATAATTTAGCTGTTAGTTATATGTTAACTTTATCTTCGGTTAAAGAAAGATATTTAGCTAATTCTTTAGCCCAGGAAGGAATAGAATTAGCTATAGCCTTAAGAAATAAACAATTTGAACACAACGTGGGTCGTGTTAATCCAACCAATCCTGTTGAGTGGTTAGGAATTCCTAATGAGACTGATACTTATTGTTTAGGTTTAGAAAATGGAGAAATCAAAACCAGTACCAGTCCAACAGAGGGTTGTCTAATTATTATCACTTCTTCTCCTGTTTTTTATAGAAAAATAAAATTTGAAAAATATGGCAGTGAGAATTTTGCTTCTTCTAGTATTGTTAAAGTAACCTCGGAAGTTACTTTTAGAAATTTAGAACCTATTAAAATAGAAACAATATTAACTAGTGGTATATTTATTCCTTTTTCAACTTCTAGTCCATGAAAGGTTTTACTTTAATTGAGGTGGCTATAGCTACATTTATTTTTATAACTTCTTTTGTGGTTATGTTTGAAATGTATGTTAATTTAACTAGGGCTTCTTTATATACTCAAGAATTACAGCTCGCTTTGGATAATATGAAATTTGGAATGGAAAAAATATGGACAGAAATAAAAACAGGAGCTAATTTTGCGACAACAACTAATGGAATTATTTTTAAAGATAAATTTTGTGCTACTACGACAATTACAAAAATTAATGACGAGCTGATTTTTGAGAAAAATGGAGTTACTAGCACTATTTTTGACCCTAAATTAGTTAAAGTAGATAATTTTACTTTATCTTATGATAACGTTCTTGGTGGTGATGAATACTATAAACAAAATAGTAAAATTTTTATAATCAATTATGAATTAGAGTTAATAACAAAAAATAATTCAATCCCTTATTATTTTCGTCAAGGAGTCGCTCCACTTGAAAGCACCAGGATGAGCTCCTTATGCCAATAAAAAAAAAGATAACTGAAAAACAAGGTCAGATTTTTATTATAACAGTGGTTTTAATTAGTATATCTTTGTTTTCTATTTATCTTCTTTTAAATCCAGTTCATAATAAAATAATTAAAATAAAAGAAGGAGAATATATCAATCAAGCTTATGCTAATGCTGAATCTGTTTATGAAATGTTTAAATATTTTAGTGAAATAAATAGTGGTCTCGAGGCAACAACTAGTAGAATTGGTGATTTCATAATGAATAAAGCTACAAGTGCTGCTTCTTGTGGGGGACTTACTCTTGATGATAATAAAGTTTGCCTTATACATGAAGTAAATTATTTTCTTAGTAATATGAAAAGTTTTTTTGTTATAGATAATATCGGTAATATAGGGGGCCAGTTATTTTTTAGCAAAGGAGAGTTTAAAAATTTTATTAGAATTATTAATTTTTATGCCCAATAATAAAAGAAAAAGAGGAGTTAGAAAGAGATATGTTTTTTAATTTAAGTGATTATTAAGAAGAAAAGTTAACTTTTGCTAAAATTTAATTAAAAATGGATATTCGAGAGGTTAAAAAAAGAATGGAACAGTTAAAGAATACCATTAATGAAGCTCGATATTCTTATCATGTTTTAAATAAAGATCTTTATTCACCAGAAGTTTTGGATTCTTTGAAGAAAGAACTTTTTGATTTAGAGCAAAAATTTCCTCAATTTATTACTCCAGATTCTCCTACTCAAAGAATAGGAGGTAAACCCTTAAAAGAATTCAAAAAAATTCGACATAAAACTCCAATGCTTTCTTTTAATGATGCTTTTTCTTTTGATGATTTAGAAAACTGGGAACATAGAAATAAAAGAATAAATCCCCGGGATTATGAATATTTTTGCGAACTTAAAATCGATGGGTTGGCTATAAAGTTAATTTATAAAAATGGAATTTTAGATGTAGGGGCAACCAGAGGGGACGGTTATTTAGGTGAAGATGTTACCCAAAATATAAAAACAATAGAAGCCATTCCCTTATCCTTACTTCCAAGAGAAAGAATAATTTCTAACCTAAAAAATGAAGGTTTAGAAAAAACGATTGACTTTTTTAAAAATGAATATCCAGAGGAGATTGAAATTAGAGGAGAGGTTTTTATGTATTTTGAAGATTTTAAAAAGTTGGAAGGATTTGCTAACCCTAGAAATGCAGCTTCAGGCTCTTTAAGACAGTTAGATCCTAGAATTACCGCTGAAAGAAAACTTGACTCTTTTGCTTATGCTTTGATAACTAATTTAGGACAAAAAACTCACGAAGAAGAGCATAGAATTTTAAAATGTTTAGGTTTTAAAGTTAACCATAACACTAAAGTTTGTCATAATTTAAAGGAGGTAATTGATTTTAGAAATTATTGGGAGAAGAATCGCCACAATCTTAGTTATGAAATCGATGGTATTGTGGTGACTATTAATCAAAATAAAATTTTTAAAGAATTAGGAATTGTAGGTAAAGCACCAAGAGGTGCTATTGCCTTCAAATTTTCACCCAAGGAAGCAACAACGATTTTAGAAGATGTTATTTTTCAAACAGGAAGAACGGGGATAATTACACCAGTGGCTATTCTTAAACCAGTGGAAGTTGGGGGAGTTACGGTTAGCAAAGCATCTTTACATAACGAAGAAGAAATCCAGCGTCTTGATGTTAGAATTGGAGATACAGTAGTGGTTATTCGCTCTGGTGATGTTATTCCTCAAATTTCTAAAGTGATAAAAGAATTAAGAACAGGAAAAGAAAAGAAAATAATTTTTCCTTCTCATTGTTCTTTGTGTCAAAGTAAACTGATAAAGGAAGGAGCATATTGGCGTTGTCCGAATAAAAATTGTTATGCAGTGGTAAAAGAAAGAATTATACATTTTGCTTCTAAGGGCGCTTTTGATATTGATGGTTTAGGAGAAAAAATAATTGAAAAACTTATTGATAACGGCTTGATAAAAACTCCGGCTGATTTGTTTAAACTTAAACAAGGAGATTTAAGATATTTGTCTGGCTTTGATGTTCTTTCTGAAAGAAACTTAATAAAGAGTATAAATTCAAGAAAAAAAATAAGTTTACCTAGATTTATTTTTGCTTTAGGAATCAGACATGTGGGAGAAGAAAAGGCAAAATTATTAGCTCACTTTTTAAAATCCTATCAAGAAAAAATTAAATCACCATCTGATCTCATTAAACTTACAGAACGATTTCAGGTTAATGATTATTTGATGATTCCCGACTTTGGTGAGAAAGTTAGTCATTCTGTTTTTGAGTGGTTTAATAAGGAAGAGAATAAAATTTTTCTTGAAGATTTATCAGATTTAGGAATTGAGATTATTGAAGAAAGGGCAACTTCTGGACAACCTTTTAATGGTCAAGTTTTTGCTTTTACAGGCGAATTAGAAAGATATAGTAGAGAACAGGCAAAAAAAATAGTTGAAAATTTAGGAGCTGAGACAACTGAAAATATATCTAAAAGGGTTAATATTTTGGTAGTAGGGAAGTATCCTGGTTCTAAATTAGCTAAGGCTCAAAAATTAAATATTAAAATCATTTCTGAAGAGGAGTTTTATTCTTTACTATCACAGTATCTCTAAATATCTTTATCAAAAATGATATTTGAATTAAAATTATTTTAAAACAAAGATCTTGTAATTTATAATTATCTTAATGATAACTGTTTTAGGAAGTGCTCTTTGGGATATTATTTTAAGACCCACTAAAGATATAGTTTTAAAGGATAAGCATTTGCCTTTAGGAAGCAAAATTGACATCAAAGATGTTTTTATTTCCTTGGGTGGTGGAGCTCTTAATGCAAGTAAAACTTTTCAAAATTTAAAAATTCCCTATAAAAGTTATTTTAAATTAGGCAGTGATTTGATAGGAAATTCTCTTTTAAAAAAGATTAAAGAAGAAAGGATAAACGCTGAAATTTTTCGACTTAAAGGTAATTCTTCTTTTTCTCTTATTGTTTTAACTGAAACAGGGGAGAGAACTATTTTTGTTTATCGAGGTAATTGTAACAGCTTTACTTATCAAGAATTGAAAAAAATAAAACTTACTGATTATTACTATTTAACAACTGGAGATAGTGAGGCTGATATTTTTTTTAAATTTCTTTCTAAGATAAGGGCAAAAGCAAATCTAATTTCTCTCAATCCAAGTCAAAGTTTTCTATTAAAGAAAAATTCTTATCAAGCATTAAAGTTGGTTGATGTTTTATTTGTTAACGAGGAAGAAGCTAAAGCTCAGGTAATTAAAAAGATAAATCCCAAGATTTTAGTTGTTACCTTAGGGGATAAAGGTTGTCGTCTATTTTTTCAAAATTACATTATAACTTCGGGTGTTTTTCCTGTAGCTAAGGTAGTTGACTTTACTGGAGCTGGAGATTCTTTTGCCAGTGCTTTTTTTGCTAATTTAGTTTTAAGTAAAAAGATTAACGTAGAAAGTCTTAAAAAAGCGATAATTTGGGGAAGTGCCAATGCTAGTTCTAATATTCAAGAGTTAGGAGCGCAAATCGGTTTATTGAAGAAAAAAGATTATCGGAAATACGAAAAAAAATCATTTTTATTAAAATTACAAGTGGAATCTAAGGAATTATAAATTTACAAAACTTTAAAAATGTGTTATAATTAAATAAAGAAAATAAACCTTGTTTTAAATCGATACAGGTCGAAATTAAATTTACTATTTTATCTAAAAATGTCAGGAATTATAAGATGGGATCCCTTTAAGGAAATAGAAAGATTTTTTGAAGAACAATTTTTATTACCCACTTTTACTACTTTTTCTGTTACTCCTGTCGATATTTATGAGACCGCAAAAGAATTGGTTGTTGAAATCGGTCTTCCTGGCGTTAAGAAAGAAGATCTTAAATTAAAGGTCGAAGAAGAAAGAATTATTTTAGAGAGCAAGAAAGAAGAAAAAGAAGAAGTCAAAGAAGAAAATTATTATCGAAAAGAAATAAGAAGAGGAGAATTCAAAAAGGTTATTTCTCTTCCTTATCGAGTTGATCCTTCTACTGCTAAAGCTGAAATGAAAAATGGTGTTCTTAAAATTATTTTTAATAAAGAAAGCAAAGAAAAGGGAAAAGAATTAGTGATAGAATAATAATTTTATGTGGTTATGGAAAAAGATTAAAATTCCTTTTTTAAAGAACGAAATTATTTTGGATATTGTTGAGATTTTATTTTTAATTGTTTTTGTTTTTTTGCCTATAAGATTTTTTTTGATCGAACCGTTTTTTGTCAAAGGCGATAGTATGGAGCCCAATTTTCATTCGTGGGATTATTTGATAATAGATAAATTTTCTTATTTTTTTCAACAGCCACGTAGAGGTGATGTCATTATTTTCCATCCTCCTTTTGATAATAAAGTTTATTACATTAAAAGAATTATTGGCCTTGCGGGGGAAACGGTTGTTATCAATGGTTCAGATATATTTATTTATAACCAACAATATCCTCAAGGTTTTCATCTGCAAGAAAGTTACTTAAATGATCACTATACTTTTGGTAATTTTCGTCTTTCTTTAAAAGAAAATGAATATTTTGTTTTAGGAGATAATCGAGAGGTGAGCTATGATTCAAGAAGATGGGGTCCTTTACCGCGTGATAGAATAATTGGAAAAGTTATGATTCATTTTTCCCTAATGAATCTTGCTCGAGCCATAGGTTTTAAATGAAATTAAAAATTAATCGAACAAGGGGAATGAAAGATATTTTTGGTGAAAATGCTGAATATTTTTTAAAAATAAGAGATATGGCAGTTAGTTTTTCTTTAGAGAATGGATTTCAATATATTGAAACTCCGGTGGTAGAAAATGAATCTCTTTATACTTTGAGTTTAGGTATGACTTCTGATGTTGTTTCTAAGGAAATGTTTCATATAAAAGGAAAGGAGAAGAAAGAAAGTTTTGTTTTAAGACCAGAGGGAACAAGTAGCGTTGTTAGGGCTTATTTTGAAAATGGAATGACCAACCTCTCTCAACCAGTTTCTTTATTTTATTTTCAGAAAATGTATCGCAAAGAGAGGCCTCAATATGGAAGGTTAAGAGAACATACACAATGGGGATTAGAAATTTTAAATTCACAGGAACCATTTACTGATTTTTTGATAATATATTTATTTAATGAGTTCTTTAAAAAGCTTAACGTGGAAATTAATTTCGGAATTAATAGTTTAGGGTGTGCGAAATGTCGTAATAAATATCGCCGAGCTTTGATTTCTTATTACAATAAAAACAAAAAAAATCTTTGTTTGGATTGTCAAAGAAGATTAAAAGAAAATCCTTTAAGATTACTCGATTGTAAACATGTTAAAGATCAAGAGTATAAAAAAAATGCTCCTAATATTTTAGATTTTCTTTGTAAAGGATGCGAAATTCATCTTCAAAAAGTAGTTGAACCATTAGATTATTTTAAGATTAATTATTTTTTAGATAAAAATATTGTTCGTGGATTTGACTATTATGAAAAGACTGTTTTCGAAGGTTATGTGCCGGGATATAATTTTGCTGTAGTTAGTGGTGGACGTTACGATTTAGGAAATGTGATAGCTAATATATCTTTACCTTCATTTGGAGGTTCGCTAGGAATCGAAAGATTGAAGATTATATTTGATAATAAAAATATTTCTTTTAAATATTATCCTCAACCCCAGATATTTGTTGCTTTTGCTGGTGAAGAGATTAGAAATAAAGCTTTAGAGATCTATGACAATCTTCGTAAAAATAAATTTAGAGTAACAGCTAATTTTTTAAAAACAAGCTTATCTTCACAACTTGATTATGCTAATAAAATTGGAGTAAAATATAGTTTAATTTTAGGTTTTCAGGAAATTGGCAAAGATCTTATCATATTTAAAAATATGTCTTACGGCAACCAAGAAATTTTAAAGATAAAAAATTTACCTGAACAATTAAGAGCTCTTATTAAAGAAAAAAATGAATAATTGCCCTTTTTGTCAAATAGCAAAAAAAGAAATCAACTCATATATCATAGCTGAATCTGATAATTTTTTAGCTTTTTTAGATATTCATCCACATGCACCTGGTCATACTTTAATTATTCCTAAACTTCATTTTGAAAAATTTCAAGATTTACCTCCTGATTTAGGAAATGACTTTTTGTACCTCGTTCAAAAAACGATTTCTTTAATTAAAAAATCTTTAGGAACAGATAATTTTACTTTAGGTATTAACGAAGGAAGTATAGCGGGGCAGGTGGTGAAACATTTTCATTTTCATGTTATGCCTAGGTTTTCTAACGATCAGGGACATTCCCTTCATGCAGTTGTTAATAATCCTCCCCAAGAATCATTAGAAGAAATTTATAATAAAATTAGAACAGTCGTTGATTAATTAATTTTTTATTTTTTGTTTAATGAGAGTAAGGGTAGAAAGAAAAGAAAACGAGCCTATCCTTCAATTATTAAGGAGATTTCTAAATCGTTTTAATAAAAGTGGAGTACTGATGGAAGTCAAACAGAAAATGTATCGCACTAAAAAAGAAAATGAAAGAGCTAAAAAAATTAAGAGAATGTATCGTTTAAAATTGAAACACTTTGTTAATCAGAAGATGAAAGAAGGATGGTCGTTTGAAAAAGCTTATAAATTAGCCAAGAGATATATCAGCGAAATTAAATACCCAGGCGGGGATGAATGAAAAGAAAATTTTTTGGTATCGACCTTGGAAATAAGCTCCTAAAAATAGGAGTAGGTGAAGAGCAGGAAAATGGACAAATTAATCTTTTAGTTAAAGTAAAAAAAAATATAGAATCTTTTAATGATGGAGAAATTATTGATTCTGAATTGTTTCAAAGCGAGATAATCGAGACAATAAAAGAAATTGCTTATCAAATAGGAGAATCACCCAAAGAAATTATTTTAACTTTCTCTTCTTCTTTTTTTGTTTTTCAAAGAAGTAAAGGTAAAATTTCAGTTAATGATCGCTATATTAGCGAAGAAGATATTAAAAGATGTTTATCGGTAGCTAAAGTATCTCTTACTTCAGGAAGTTATGAAATTATTTTAGAAGAGCCTATATATTATTTTTTAGATGGTGCTCAAACAAGAATTCGAGATCCTTTAGGTATGGAGGCTCATAATTTAGAAGTTGATTTTTTTGTTATTCAAGGTTTAAAAAGTACTCTTAACAAAATTAAAGAGTACTTCAGAGATAATGGCTTAAACATAGTGACTATTATTCCAAATCCTTTTCCTGCTTCTTATGTAGTTTTGACTAAAAGAGATAAAGAGATGGGTGCTATTTTGATTGATTTTGGTTACCGTATTTTTAATATTAGTGTTTTTCAGAATGGAAAATTGATAGATTATCGTAATTTTAGATTTGGTTTAGGAGATATTTTAGAAGATCTTTCTCTTGATTTTGGCTTAGATGTTAATGATTTTCAACCTATTATCGAAGATTTAAATTCAGGTGATTTAAAGAAAAAAACATTAAAAATAAATAAAAAAAATATTACTTATCATAATTTTTTAAAATTTATTGAAAAAAAACTATTTTTTTATTGGAAAAAAAACAATTTGAATAATGTTATTAAAGAGATAAAAGAGCAATGGCGACTTCCTACAGGAATTTATCTTATAGGAGGTGGTTCTTTTCTTCCAGAGATAGTTAATTTTTTTAAAAAAAATTCTACTTATGCAGTTAAAATAGGCCAGGATTTAACCCAGAATTTGTCTCCTGACGAAAGAGTATTTTTAAACCTCCTGGGATCATTTTATTACTTTCAAAAAATAGACAAAGGAAGAGGATTTTTGGCTGATTTTTTACTGATCATTAAAGACATTTTTAAACCTTTTCGTTTTTAAAGCCAACCTTCATTTTTTAGTTCTTCTATTATTTCCATAGGAATAGGGTTGGTAGCAGGAGAAATACCTGGATAACGCCAAGCAGAAATTATTTTTAATTCTTTTTTATTTTGTTGAAACATCACCCAAATCTCTTGATTCCATTTTAGTTTTGTTGATGAAAATTTTCTTTTGTTATTCTGATATTTTATTTTTTTAGGATTGATAGGTTTCATAACAGCAATCGTTCGGGGAGCTATTCCTTCTTCAATACGAAAAGGATTTCTGATAACTCTCAAAACTCTATTTTTAGATAGATTGTAAAAGCTAATTTTTTTCTCAGAGTGCTTAGTCCATATAATTTTTTCCATTATAATAAAATTATAATCTTAGATTTCAAAGATGAAAAGAATTTATCTAGATTACGCAGCTACTACTCCAGTTAGAAAAGAAGTTCTTGAAGCCATGACACCTTATTTTGATAAGATTTTTGCTAATCCAGCAAGCATTCATTTTGATGGTCAATTGGCTTCAAGATCTATAAACGATTCCAGAGAAAAGATTAGAAGAATATTAGGAGCAAATTATAGTGAAGAAATAATTTTTACTTCTTCAGCTACAGAAAGTAATAATTTAGCTATTAAAGGTTTGATTTTTAATTTTTACCAACAAAATTTTTTTCAAGAAACTAAACCACATATTATCTCTTCTACCATTGAGCATTCTTCTGTCTTAGAGGTTTTGAAGGATTTAGAAAAACTTTCTTTAGTGGAGGTTTCTTTAATTAAACCAGAAATCAACGGCTTAATTAATCCCCAAAAGATAGAAAAAGCAATTAAAGAAAATACTTTATTAGTGACATTGCATTATATTAATAGCGAAACAGGTGTTAGACAAGAAATAGAAAAAGTAGGGAAAATAATACAAGATATTAATAATCACGAAAAAAAATCTCTTCGTTTTAAAAAAATATATTTTCATACTGATGCTGCTCAAGCGGGCTTAGAAAAATTTAAATTGAATGATTTGAAAGTAGATTTATTTACTTTATCATCCCACAAAATTTACGGACCAAAAGGTATTGCTCTTCTTTATGTTAAGAAAAATACTCCTTTAACAAGAATTATTTCTGGTTCAGAGGAGGAATTTGGTTTAAGAGGAGGGACACTCAATACTCCTCTGATAGTTGGCTTTGCTAAAACCCTTGAACTTATTGATATAGAAAGAGATGAGATAAATGATCATCTTTTATTTTTAAGAAATTATTTTTTCGATAAAATAAAAGCTATGTTCGACGTAGTACAATTAAATAGCGAACTTTCAATTTCTTCACCTAAAATTTTAAATATTTATGTTAAAAACCGAGAGAGCCAAGATTTGTTAATCTATTTGGATCAACTGGGAATAAGCGTTTCTCAGGGATCGGCTTGTAAAGCTAAAACACCTGAACCGAGTTATGTAATAACAGAGATATTTGACCTTAAAAGAGCTAAGCAAAGTATAAGAATTTCGTTTGGCAAAAATACTACTAAAGAAGAGATAAACTATCTTGTTGACAATCTTTACAAATTTGTCTATAATAAAAATAATTAATATATTAATGTTTAATTTTAGATAAAATGATCAAAACAATTTTAGAAAAAAAAAATTTTTATTTGATATTAGGAATCTTGATAGGTGTTCTTATCAATTTCGTTTTTATAATAGCTCAATCTTCAAACACTAATTTTTTTTCTAGCATATGGGACAGTTTTCTGAAAAAGAATGAGAACTTAACGCCTTCAAATCAAAATACTTCTAAAGAATTTTTGACTCCCTATGTTCCTATTTCCGATCTTGAATCTAGAATCACAAATATTGTTGACAAAAGTACACCATCAGTAGTGAGTATCGTAATTAGCAAATATGTCCCTGTTATAGAAAGATATTATGTTGATCCATTTGAATTTTTTGATTTACCACCAGATATAAAACCATTTTTTAATTTTGATTTTGGTGTTCCTAGATATCAACAAAAAGATTTACAGAAAGAACAAGTGGGTGGAGGAACTGGATTTATTATTTCTTCCGATGGTCTTATTTTAACCAATAAACATGTAGTCAATGATGACAAAGCTGAATATACTGTTTACTTAAATGACGGTAGGAAATTCAAAGCTAAAGTTTTAGCTCTCCATCCTGTCGATGATATTGCTTTAATAAAAATTGAGGCTAATAACTTAACCCCGGTAAAATTAGGTAATTCTGACGATTTAAGATTAGGTCAGTTCGTAATTGCCATAGGAAATGCCTTGGGAGAATTCCAAAATACTGTTAGTATGGGCGTAGTTTCCGGATTAAAAAGATCTTTTGCTGCAGTAGATTCAGAAGGTAAATTGGAAAAATTAGAAGATATGATCCAAACTGATGCTGCTATTAATTTTGGTAATTCGGGTGGTCCCTTAATCAATCTTAGAGGTGAAGTTATAGGGATTAATACTGCTATTGTTTCTAGTGCTCAAAATATAGGTTTTGCTATACCTATTAACAGAGCTAAGAAAATGATTGAAGAATTTTCTACTAAAGGAAAGATAGAAGTTCCATTTTTAGGCGTGAGGTATATTATGATAGACGAAGAAGTGCAAAAGAAATTTAACCTCCCAGTAAAAGAAGGAGCTTATATTTACAGTGATCCTAATAGCAACTTAAAAGCTATTATACCCAATTCTCCAGCAGAGAAGTATGGTCTTAAAGAGGGAGATATTATTTTAGAGGTTGATGGAGAGAAAATAGATTTGAAAAATACTTTAGGAAAGATTATTTTAAACAAAAAGGTAAACCAAAATATTAGGTTGAAAATTTTAAGAGAAGGTAAGCAAATATATTTAAATGTTATTCTTGGAGTAATGCCAAGCAATCTTGAGTAGAGATGATATTTAAACTTAAAAGAGCAATTTCGAATTGCTTTAAAATCAAAAAATATTCTTTGTCTTTGATATCTATTTTCTGATGATGAGATAATTTTTTTTCTATAGCTTCAACTATTTCAATAGCTTTGAGTAAATCATTTTTATTAATTATTATTTCTTCATTGGTATTGTTTATTTTTTCTTGAAGGGTACCTTCATAGCCAAAAGTTTCTAAACTAAAATCAAGCAATTTTTTAATTTCTATTAAACCTCTATTTTTATCTTGAGAAAAAATGTTTTTGATCTGATTCCAAATATCTTTTCTTTTTTTATAAAAAAGAAAAATTTTTCTATTTTTAATAAAACGATTAATTTTATTTACTTCATCTCTATTTTTAATTTCTAATTTGATCCAAAAAATAATAATAGTGATACTTAGGGTTAAAGAAAAAAGATAAACTAAAATCTTTGCCAAATAAGGAGTGGAAATTAAAATTTCTGTTAATTTTTCAATTAAGTAGATTATTTTTCCAAAAGTAAGATCAAATATGGTCATTGATTGATTTTAAAAATTGAAATAAAACTTCTTCTTCAAAGAGATTGCCTATGATCTGAGCACCAACAGGTAAATTATGACTAAAGCCTATATTGAAAGAAATTGCTGGCAAATAAGCTAAATTAACAGAAACTGTATAGACATCAGATAAATACATCGATAATGGATTTGTTATTTTTTCTCCTAACTTAAAAGGTAAAGTAGGGGAGGTTGGCATCAAGATTAAATCTACTTTATGGAAAGCTTTTTGAAAGTCGTTAAAAATTAATTTTCTTGTTTGTAATGCTTTAAGGTAATAAGATTCATAGTAACCATGAGAAAGCACGAAAGTTCCTAATAAAATTCTTCTTTTTGACTCAGCACCAAAACCATATTCTCGAGAAAGAAGATATTTTTCTAACAGATTAGAGCTTTGATATGAAAAGCCATATTTTATACCATCATATCTTGCTAAATTAGAGCTAACTTCTGCTGTCATGATAAGATAATAAGCAGCTAAGGAATATTGTAAAGAGGGTATTGATATTTTTTTTATTGTGAATCTGGATTTTATTTTATCAACAAAATTTTCAAAAACATCCTTAACTTCATTATCTAATCCAAGACCATAAATTTCTTCAGGGATACCTATAGTTTTAATATCTTTGTATTTTTCTACATAGTTTTGAGAGGTGCTATCAAGTTTGTCTTTCCCTCTGATAATTTTAAAAACTAAAATTAAATCATCTAAGTTTTTAGCTAAAGGTCCAATTTGATCTAAAGAAGATGCCATAGCAATAAGACCATATCGACTTACCGCTGAATATGTTGGTTTTAAGCCATATATACCACAGAAGCTAGCTGGTTGTCTAATCGATCCTCCTGTATCTGATCCTAAAGAAACAGGTACCAAGCCGGCTCCTACAACAGCTGCTGAACCTCCCGATGAACCACCAGGAACACGTTCAGGATCAAAAGGATTAAGTGTAGGAAAAAAAGCTGAATTTTCAGTTGAAGAACCCATGGCAAACTCATCCATATTAGTTTTACCAACTATTACCGCCCCAGCTGATTTCAATTTTTCAATCACCGTAGCATTATAGGTAGCAAGATAATTTTCTAAAATCTTTGAGCCAGCAGTACATCTTTCTCCTTTGATTAAAATATTGTCTTTGATAGCAATGGGAATTCCCCAAAGAGGCAGATTTTTATCCTTTTGTTTTAAATCTTTAATTGTTTTATAAGCTAAATCTTCTGTAAAAAATAAAAAACCATGAATCTTTTTATCTTCTTTTTTTAAAAATTCAAAATAATGATGATAGAAATCTTCTAACTGGGTTTTTTCTAAAATTTCTTTTATTTGAGAAATAGTTAAGTTTTTAAAGTTCATTTATAAGAAATATTTTATCATAGCATCTTGTTTTTTCTTTTATTTTTTGGTTTTGTTTAGATAGTTAATAGTACTAAGAGCGCTTATGATTCCTTGACCAACCGCAATGCCAATTTGTTTATAAGGTATGTTAGTTACATCTCCGGCAGAAAAAATTCCTTTTACTTTTGTTGCTGAAAGTTCATTAATTATAATTTCTCTATATTCATTTTTTATTCCCCATTCATCCGGAACAAATTCACTGTTTGGTTTTAAACCTATATGAACAAAAACTCCATCGACTTTTAAATCTTTAATTTCTTTCGTATTTAGATCTAAATATTTTATTCCGTGAACAAATTTTTCTCCGTAAATTTCTTGAGTTAGGGCATTATAAATTATTTCTACCTTATTAAATTTTGAGACTTGATTGAATAAAAACTTATCACCTTTAAATTCTGGATTTTTATTAATAAGATAAGCTTTTTGACATATTTTATTAGCCATAATTCCTGCTTCTAGAGCAGAATTTCCTCCACCAATAATAGCTACAGTTTTATTTTTAAATAAAGGTAAAACACAAACATAACAGTAACTAAGGCCTTTATGATAAAACGTGTCTTCACCGGGAATGTTTAACTTTTTAGGATTTGAACCTGAAGCGATAATTATTGTTTTAGTAAAATAATCAGACTTTTTTCCTTTAACAATAAATTCATTTTCTGTTGTCTCTATTTCTTTAGGAGAAAAATAATTAATTTCTATTACTTCATCGTTGGTAATTTCTATATTATATTTATCAATATGTTCCTTGAATTTTTGAGTGAGTTCAACACCTGTAGTTGAAGGAAAACCAGGGTAATTTTCTACTATACCGGACAGAGCCATTTCTCCCCCTATCTCTTTAGCTATAACTAAAAAATCAATTCCTTGTCTCTTGAGATAAATAGCAGCACTTAATCCAGCAGCTGAAGCCCCAATTATTATCGAGTCTTTGATTTTATTCATTTAAAGCTTGAGATATTTCTTCTGGCGAGAACCCAACTATAATTTTTCCTTCAATGTCAATTACAGGCACGCCAAATTGACCTGATTTTTGAATCATTTCGTTTGCCCAACCACTATTTGTTTCTACATTTCTTTCTTCGTATTCGTAACCCTTTTGTTTCAAAAATTCTTTAGTAGTGTGACACCAAGGACAATTTGTAGTTGTGTAGATTATTATTTTTTTCATAGTTTTTATTTTTAAATAATTGTTAATTATTTCGACTTGTTTGATCGTTCAATTTCATGGTTGCTTTTATAACCTCATCTAAATTTCCTTCCATAATGTTTTCTAAATTATGCCAAGATTTATTAAGACGATGATCTGTTAATCTGTTTTGAGGAAAATTATATGTTCTTATTTTTTCTGATCTTTCTTGAGAACCTATCTGAGATCTTCTTTGTTCACTTATACTACCAATAATTTTTTTTTGTTCCATTTCCCAAAGTTTATTTTTAAGCATTTCCAAAGCTATTTCTCTATTTCTTTGTTGACTTCTTTCTACTTGAGAACTAACAACTATTCCTGTTGGTTTATGAAGAATTCTTACTGCTGTTTCTACTTTATTTACATTTTGTCCACCTGGACCACCGGCTCTGAAAAAATCTATTTCTAGATCTGATTCTTTAATTTGGATAGGTGCTGTTTTTAATTTGGGAATTATAGCTACAGAAGCAGTTGAGGTATGGATGCGACCGCTTTTTTCTGTTATAGGGATTCTTTGAACTCTATGAACTCCAGCTTCATTTTTTAAAAGATCAAAAGCTTGATTACCTGAAACTTCTGCAACTAAAGTTTTAATTCCTCCTAAATCAGACTCACTTATGTCTAAAATTTTAACTTTAAATCCTTTTCTTTCAAAATATTTAAGATACATTCTCCAAAGATCGTGAGCAAATAAACTAGCTTCTTCGCCTCCTACTCCTGCTCTTATTTCAAAATAAAGCTCTTGATTTTCGTGACTCATTTTAAAATAATATTTTTTATCTTTTGACTGGTTTTAGAAAAATAATTTTTATGTTATAATTTTAACTATAACAGTGTTGTTTATGTTGTTTATGAAATTATTTTCTTTTTGATTGCTTTCTTAAAAATCTTTCTACTCTACCTATAGTTTTTCTTTCTTCTTTACCAGTAAAAACAGATGAGCAATTTTTACAAATCTCAATATTAATTTCCTTTTTAGTAGCAGGAATATCGTAACTAGCTCCACAAACACATTTTACTTTAGCAATAAAATATTGAGGATGAATTTTATTTTTCATGATATGATAATTATATCATATAATATCATATAATATAAAAAAATTGAAAGCGTAAATTTAAAAAGAGAAAAAAATGACCAATCAAGAAGAAATTTATCTTAATGATAATTTAAAAGAAGAGAAGAGTTTAGAAAGCAAAAAGGATAATTCTCAGGTAGAGGAAGATATTTTTGTCAAAATGATGAGATGTGGAGTTCATTACGGTAGAGCTAAAAAATATACTCACCCCCTGATGAAACCTTATCTTTTAAAAACTGGAAGAAATATTGAGTTTTTTGATTTAAAAATAGTTTTGGAGAAAATGAACGAAACTGCCCATTATCTAAAAGAAACATTATCTCAAGGAAATAGAATACTATTTGTGGGAGTAACTCCTGCGGCACAAAACAAGATTAAAGAAATTGCTGAAGAAACTAATCAATTTTATTTAAACTATAAATGGGTAGCAGGTTTCTTAACTAATTTTGAGACTATTCAAGCCAGGTTGATTCATTTTCGTGATTTACTTGAAAAAGAAAAAAGTGGTGAACTAGAAAAGTATTTACCGCAACAAAGGAATAAATTAGAAAAGGAATTAGAAAAGCTAAAAAATATTTATAATGGTGTTATTGAAATAGAAAAACTACCTGATGTTATTTTTATTGTCAATCTTTATTTTAAACAACACAGAACAGCAAAAAGAGAAGCTCTTAAGAGAAAAATCCCCATAGTTTCCTTTAGCTCTTCTGATAACGATATTAATGGAGTAGAAATAGTCATTCCTGGAAATGATAAAGCTCCTAAAAGTATTGCTTTTACCATAGATTATTTAAAGTCGAAAATAAAATCTTAATTTGAAAAAAATAATAAATGGATAAAAATCTATTAGATAAAATAAAACAACTAAGAGAAATAACCGGAGCACCAATTGGTAAGTGCAAAGAAGCACTGGAAAAAACAAATGGCGATTTAGAAAAAGCTCAAGAATATTTGAGAAAAATTGGTGAATCATTATTAGAAAAGAAAAAAGATTCATCTGCAGGAAAAGGTATTGTGGAAGGTTATGTCCATTTTAATGGGCGAGTAGGAGCTTTAATTGAATTAAGATCAGAAACTGATTTTGTTTCCAAGAGTGATGACTTTAAAAAACTAGCTCATGAAATAGCCTTACAAGTAGCTACTATGAATCCTTTATATATTTCGAAAGAACAAATACCAAAAGAGATTTTAAAAGAAAAGGAGCTTTCTTTAGGACAAGATCTAGAAAAATGGTTAGAAGAAGTTTGTTTATTAGAACAAAGTTATATTAAAAATTCATCATTGAAAATTAAAGATTTAATTAGTGAATTTGTTAATAAGTTTGGAGAAAAAATTGAAGTAAGAAAAATGGCTCGCTTAAGTATCGATGAATAACTTTTTCTTTATTATTATTGGTTATTTATTAATATTTATTTCTATCTTACTTTTTTGGCTTCGTCTTCAGAGAGTGAAGCTAACTATTCAAGATTATGGATATTGGAAAAAGGTGGAAAAAGTTTTAAGAATTACCAAAGAAAGAGTTTTTAAAATCATAAAAATTTCGGAATATGAATTTAGTCAATTGAGTAAAAATTTTTTTGAAAGAATCTTAAGAAGAATCAAGATAGAGGCTTTAAAAATTGAAACTTGGGCTAACAAAAAATTAGAAAATCTAAAAATTAAAGATAAAGAAGAAATAAATCAATAAACAATTTTTTAGTTATAATTAAAATCTAAAGCTTGGTTTTCTTTTTAATGCCAGCGTAGCTCAGAGGTAGAGCAGGCGCCTTGTAAGCGTCAGGTCGTGGGTTCGAATCCCACCGCTGGCTGATGAAAGATTATAGGGAACATTATAAGAAGGGTCTAACTTTAATAGAAGTAATAATAATCTTAGCTCTTCTTTCCATTTTTTATGGTTTTTTTATCACTTTTTTTAAAATCTCTAATTTTTTTGTTATTGCCAGGGATAATCAAAGAATTAACGATTTAGTTCTACTTAATAGTGTTCTAAACTTATACTTGCAGAATGCTACTAGTATTGATCTAGATGGACCTTATTTAAGTCAAAGAGCAATCGATGAGGCTACACCTACAATTTTTGTCTCTGTTCCTAGTGAAGTCGAATATTTTCCTCCTTATAGCACCAATAGTATAGCTTATCAAGTTTATCAACAAAGTAGAAATAATTACCGAGCAATAGATGGCAAAGGTTGGATACCTATTGATTTTACTGAAATAAGTTATACAGGAAATATTTCTCAACTTCCGGTTGATCCGATAAATACTAAAGAAGGAAATTTTTTTTATCTTTATGCTTTTAGGGTTGATCCTTTTGGCTATGAACTGTCTTGTTTTTTAGAGTATCCAGAATTTCAAAGAGGTGGCAAAAAAGATAAAGTTTCTCGCGATGGAGGTAATGATGATCAAAGATTTGAAATAGGAACAAATTTAGAAATAATTCCGCCTTTTTATTATAATATTATATAATTTTGCTAAAAGATGTTAGATATAATAAAATTGTTTATTATTTTTTATATGGAAGGGTGCCGGAGTGGACTAACGGGACGGCCTGGAGAGCCGTGCTCCTTTCGAGGAGCTCGTGGGTTCGAATCCCACCCCTTCCGCCATTTTTTAAAATTGGAGTTTTGGGACGAGGTTGTCTCGCTCTCGTTTCGC
>JBBINE010000016.1:0-6352 GCA_037444025.1 bacterium
AGTACTCAGATTTTCAATGCCCTTATTGTAAAATTTTTCATCAAATAATGAATCAAATCATGAATGAATACGGAGATAAAGTTAAATGGGTTTATAAACATTTTCCTCTTGATAGTATTCATCCTTTTGCTCGTAAAGCAGCAGAAGTTTCCGAATGTGTTTGGGAACAGAAAGGAGATGAAGGATTTTGGGAATTTGCCAATGCTGTTTTTGAAAATCAAGATAAACTAAGCAATCTTGATTTTTATTAAGAAGTTATCCCTTGACATGGATAAATTTAAAGAGTGTGTCAAATCTAATAGGTATAAAGATAAAGTATGGCAACATTATCGCGAAGCCATACAGTATGGAATTCAAGGAACACCAGGAGGATTTATCAATAATGAACCTCTTACCGGCGTTCTTCCCTATGAATCCTTAAAAGCTAAAATAGATTATTATTTATCAAGATAAGTATCATCAAAAATAAAAAGAAAACAAAAATACTATTAATGAATGAATTATTTTCAAAGTTTTATACTGGGGGTTATTGAGGGAGTAACAGAATTTTTACCTATATCTTCAACAGCACATTTGATAATTATTTCTAATTGGTTAAAAATAAACCCAGATAGTTTTGTTAAATTTTTTGAGGTTTTTATACAGTCAGGTGCTATTTTAGCTGTTATTTTTGTTTATTTTACCTATATCAAAAAAAACCCTTTGATAATTAAAAAATTAATTTTTTCTTTTATCCCCACTGCTCTAGGAGCTATTTTTCTTTATAATACTATAAAAAATATTTTTTTCGAAAGTTTTTTCTTAATAGCTAGCAGTTTAATTTTTTTGGGAGTGATATTTATCGTTCTAGAATCAGCTATTAAAAAAAATATGTTGAAACTTAAATTTGATTTACATTCCCTAACATATTTACAAGCTATTGAAATAGGCTTCATCCAGCTTTTTTCTGTTATCCCGGGCATATCTAGAGCGGGAGCTATTATAGTAGGAATGATGGCACTAGGTTTTAAACGCCAAGATTCAGTTTTGTATTCTTTTCTTTTAGCTGTTCCTACTATTATTAGTGCCAGCACGTTCGATCTTTATAAAACATTACCTAAGCTAGATTTTACTTATAATCAGATAATTAGTATTATCATTGGTTTTACAACATCTTTTATCTTTGCTTTAATTTCTATTAGGTGGTTTCTCAAATATCTTGAAAAGAATGATCTAACTTTTTTTGGTATTTATAGAATAGTATTAGGACTAATTATTCTGTTTTTCTTTTTCAGAAGATAAAAAAAATTTTTCTATGGTGTGATAATCGGGTAATTGCCAAAGATATTTTCTTATTTGTCTTATCCAAGCTATTTCCTTAGAAGAAAAATTAAATCTTTCTATTCCTCTTATATAATTTTCAAGATTATGAATTATCCACCAATTTCTAATACTCTCCCATATTTGTTTACGTTCTTCTTTTTCTTCTCTAAGCATAATGATAATTTTCTTCTGTGCTTGTCTTAATTCATTCCTATTACCTATAAAAATTCCATTAAACAAAATACTTAATCTTTCTACATCCATGCTTTTAGCTTCCCCTAAACTAATAGAACGATCTAAACAAAGACTTATGTTTTTTTGAAAAGCTTCGTTTTTAAAAGAATCAATTAATTCTTGGTCTTTTTCTCCTTTAAAAATTAAAGCCCAATCAATATCACTTTTAAGTGGAAAATAATAACCTTTAGAAAAACTACCTAAAATGATTAAGCCTATAAGATTATCATTTTTTTCTCTGAGCTTAAATACAATATCATTCAATTCAGAAATTATTCTTTGTTGCTCTTGCCCAAAAGCTGGATTAACCAAAACCGGTTCTTGTCTAAAAATAATATTTCTAATAAAAGTTTTTTTATCATATTTTTTTAGTTGAATTTTATATAATGATTCTTTGATTGTTTGAATAATTATTTGTCTTTCATTGTTCCCTATCTTATTTATTTTTTCTCCTTCAATCTTTGCTAATAATTCTTTCAAAAATTGTTCTCCTTCTAAATAAAAGTTGCTTAAACTGTTAATAATGGTAACGACGATATCAATTTGTTTATCACTTAAATTTGATAAAAAGCCTTTTAAAATATCTAAAGCTTCAGTTTTTAAAGTTAAATCATCTATCTGACTTAAAGCTTGAATAGCTACTATTGTATCTTCTGCCTCGTTACTATTTACTAATTTTTTTAATATAGCAAAGCCTTCAAAACCAAAATTTTTTAAAGAAAGTATAGCAGCCTGTCTGATATCTTTATTTTGCTCATTAAGAAATTCTTTAACTTTATTAAGATTTTCCCTACCGAGATATCCTAAGTTTTTAATAGCTTCGATTTTTATCATAAAATCATCTATGTCCAATAAACTTATTATCTTCTTTTTAGCTTCCTCGTTTCCTATCTCAGCTAATGCCTTTATGGCTAACCAACGTAATATATAAAGCTCATCATTATCGTCAATTATAGTTTTAAGCAAATCAACACTTTTTTCATTTTTAAAATTGGTTAGAAACGGAATTAGCCACATTTTTGTTTTCATAAATCTAAGTTCGCTTTTATTGTCTAATATTTTTTTAATTAAATTAAATGATAAATCCTGTTTATTCACCATAAAAAATATCTTAACTGTTTCAGCTTGTACTTCGGGATCAGAATATTGGGATAATCTTTCAACTATTTTCAAAACAAAATCATCCTTGCCTAAATCATGAGAAACATAACAAAGATCAATATAAAAATCAGCTGTTGTTTTAGAAGGTTGACTATTGTTAAACTCTAAAATCTCAAAATCTAAATTTTCCGTAAGCAAATCAAAAATCTTATCATCTAATACAGGTATCTGTTTGCCTTCGTCTTTTAAGTTTTGTAAAACATAATCTATAACAAAAAGAAGTTCAGGTTGAGCTAAGTTTTTATTTTTGTTTAGAAAATCAAGAAGTTTACTAAACTCTAAATTATAAATTAATCTAACAGCTTTAAATCTTTCTTCTAAATATTCTGGCCAATTTTTAATTTCTTCAAAAATAGAACCGTAATTTTTCGTATTGTTTAAATTTTCTTTTCTCTTTCTATTATTATTTATCATTGATTTTTTAGAAAAACTAAGCTCGATAATTAACGTTAAATCTTTTTAAATAAATAAATAACTTTCTAAGGTAAGTTGACTTTTTATTTTCACTTATTTGTTCTATATATTCATAAAAAGTTTTTCCCCTTTCAGGGTTAAAATTGTTTTTTAAATAGTTAATAAATAAGCTATTTATCCGAGCTGGCGAATGATGAGCTCCCGCTAAATAAAAAGCAAGTTCGTTTAAAAATTTAACTTTTCTATTTTTTATCCTTTGATCCTTTTCTTCTTCATCTTTTCCCGTTGGTAACAAACTTTTTAATCTTTTGGTGCTAAAACATGAAAATAAATTAAGTAAATAATAAATCATAGAAAATACTTGGACCCTGTAATGATTTCTACCTCTTAAATCATCTATAAACTCAGGAAATTTATATCTTTCTTTTAAATCAGAAGGCAAACGGGATAAAAGATTTTTATTTATGAATCTTGTTATAACTCTTGGCGGATATGTTCCTGTTAACTCTGAATTTTTTTGAGGTAAAACATGTTTAGAAATTTGAAAAGGTCCAAATGAAATAATATTATCATGAAGAGAAGGAATTGAATTTAAAAATAAAAGTCCATAATTTCTTAATATAAGCTCCAAAGTTTTAAGGTTAAGATAGTAATTTTTTTCATCTACAAAACAAACTTCTACTAAAATTAAAGACAATAAAACTTGGCGTAAAAAATTAATAAATGAAGTTTCTTTTGTAGGATCGGAATAAAAAAAAGATAATATAATGTTTTTTCTTTCTTCGCTAAAACCCATTCTTTCTAAAAGAGAATCAAAATCAATAATGGCTAATGATTCCATAATAACATTGTTTAAATAAGAAGAAAAATGTTCTAAACTTTTTATATAGCCTTTGTGTTGTTGTTGATATTCATAACATATTTCTTGTGCAATAGTAGATAAGTCTTTCTCACCCTTTAAATTTTTATTTTTTTCTAATTTTATTTTCCATAATTCTCCTAATACCTCTTCTGGAGTACGATATTTTTTAGTAAAACAAAAATTAACTATTTTATTTTCTCCATTCTTTACTGATTCTAAATATTTATTTATTTCATTTTCATCAAAAAATCTTTCGTTATTATTTTCATAATTAGATAAAATTAGATTTAATATTCTAAAAAATATTTCTTCGGGATTATCTTTTTTTTCAGGTACAGAACGTTTTAGTAAATTTGAAAAAATAAACCATAAAAACGCTCCAGACGATAAAGCAAGGATAAATTTAAGAAATTCTCTTCGAGTAAACTTATTTAAAGAATCTTTGGAATCTTTATTTTCTTTTTTTCCTTCTCTTGCTCCAAAATTTTCTTTTCTCATAAAGATATTATAATTTTTAAAGCTTGTTATTTCAATTTTTTATTTAATATAAAAAAAACGGGAGATATATTTATATATCTCCCAAAGCATAAGGCCCGAAACCGGGGGTTTTTGGGTTCTTTATTGATTATACACTATTTAAGCCAAAAATCAAAATTTTATTTTAATAATTCAAAAATTATGTTTTTATCAATTTACTATAAAAATTTATTATAAAAATATATAAACTAAGAAAAATAGTTCATCTACAGAAAAGCTTTTGATTATGAGAAAAAATTGATAAAATTATGTAGTATGCAAAACCTAATATGACTTATATGGATTAATTTTTAAGGAGATAAGTGAGATAGGTTTTCAGAAAAAAATGGTAATAAAAAATTCTTTTTAAAAATACAAATATTTTATTTTAGCCAGAATATATAACATTAATTTGGTAAAAAGTTATTAAAATAAATAGAAATAAATAGATGATATTTTCTATTGTTTTTAATAAAATTAGTAAAAAATGAGGAGTATAAACTCCCTAAAATAAAATATTGGGAAAAAGCGACTTTTTTTAATTATACCATAACAAATTTAAAAAATAAAACTCCAACATATTATTAAATACTGTCAAATCTTTGTTCACTAGTATGACTATCGAATAATTCCTCGTTAGCTTCTGCTTCTTCTTTTGTTTTTCTCACAATACCATCTTTATGATGAGGTGGACAATAAATTGTATAAAGTTTCAATTCTTCTGTTGTTGAAGTATTAATTACATTATGTCTAGCTCCAGCTGGAACAGTAATAACAATTCCATCTTCCAAAAAATACTCGTTATCATCTATGATACACTTCCCTTCTCCTTTTTCAATTCTAAAAAATTGATCATTTTCGGGATGTATTTCCATGCCAATTTCTTCTCCTGGTTTTAAACTCATCAAAACAAGTTGCATATTTTTAGCAGTATAAATAACTTTTCTAAAATTATCATTCTCTAAAGTATCTTTTTCAATATTACCAAAAATCCTTTCATTATTATTTAAATACTTAATTTTCGACTTATTTGAAAAATTATTTTTTATTATTATAAATTTTAATATAGATTTTAATTTAACTTAATTAAAAATAAGCTAACCTTCGCCTTCCTCATATTCTTCGAGAGGAAAAAATTCTATTTTAACAGTATTATCACATTTAAGAATTCTTGGAATTTCTGTATATCCTTTTTTAAGCACTAAAGAAAGATTATAAATATCATTTGGATTTATTTTAAAACTTTTTATTTTTTTTACCATTGAGTTCCACAATAAAACATGTCTTTACTTTACACGTATCATTGAATATACTGATTTCAGTCAAGGGAAAAAAGAGGTTTCCTGAAAATTAACAAGTTTTTTGTTTTTATCTTGATGAAACAAATTAAAAATTGGATATTTATAACAAATTATTAGTTCATCAAAAATAAAAATGTAAAAATTAGAATAGATAATATTAATATTTCTAGCTTTCTTTTTACAGGATATGAAACAATCTTTAGTCTCATTTTTATAATTTTTAAAAATTAAAACTATAAAATTATATTAATTTTAAACTATTTTATTAAAAAATTAAATATAGATGTACTTATTATTCATTTCAGAAAAATATATTTTCCGAAAAAATTTTAATTTAGATTGGGGATAATTTTTAAAAAAAAGTTTTATGTTTTATAATCATATTATAAAGGTCGAAAATTTATTAAAAAATTATTATTTTCAAATGCAAACAACTAAGAAAATTATTTTATTGTCATTAATTCTGTTTTTATTCTCTATTTTACCTCTAAAAAATTATCTTCTATCTCAAAAAATAGGTACATTGGATGATTTTAAACGCAGTGCTTTGCAAGTAACATCA
>JBBINE010000016.1:6362-19779 GCA_037444025.1 bacterium
TTTACAAGAAAAAATAGATCTTAAAAGTTCTCTTTATTTCATAAGTCATCTAAAGGATCAATATTTACCCTGGGGAATATATTCATTTGGAGATAAAAATGGAAATAGTCTTGTAAGGCTTGATATTGTTAATTCGCACATGGAATATGGGGAGTATTTTTCTACTATAGATTTTGGGAAACTACCAAAAGATGATCAATTTTCCATCATTATTTCATTCTTCAATACAGAGAATGGACTTTATCCTTTTGATTTACCTAAATGGGATGAAATAAAGTCTTCACAGGATTCTGATCTGCAAGAAAAAAAGGATATAAAGCTAACCCTTTGGAATTACGAAAAATTCCAGGAAACAGAAAAAGGATGTCTTAATAACATTCCTTTAGATATATATACAGATAAAAATCTTTGGAGTAGGCGTATGATTCTTATCAATAAATTCCCAATCCAAGATATCTATGGATGTAAAATTCCTTCTTCAACTTTATCTCAACTTAATTATTTTGTTTTATCCTTAAATACTTTATACGATAATAGAACAATAATTGTTTCTCCTCCCTTTAGAATAATTCCCTTTAAGCAAGAAGAAAAAACACCAAGAATAATAATTCATGATCCTCAAAAAGAAACAACTTGGATAACTGGTCAATATGCCACAATTACATATGAAATTATTGATATGCCACCTGGAAACTATGATGTATCTGTACAGTTAAACAGTGAAACTGAAGCAAAAGGTTTCTTGTACGATTTATACTACGCTAAGGAGAGTATAAAATCACCAGGTAACAAACTTTATCGTAGTATTAGGTTGTATATTCCGGAAATTTTAGCCTATAAAAAAGATCAAAAAGGAAGAGTTAAATATCCATATCCGGGCAAACAAAATCCTTTATCTATATTAGGACCAGGCAGAAATGTCTCTGTTTATATCTGTCCAGATGATGGTTTATACTCTTGTCCTAAAAACTTTATAGTAGGTACTTCCTCTGATAACATAAGAATAATCTCAGGACCAAAAGAACCAAGATTAATGATAATATCACCTAGGGGTAAAGAGGTTATAAGAGATGGTGCAACCTACGTTATAAGATGGAACAGCAGAAATATACCAAAATGGTATAGTAAACTAAGGATAATATTAAAAGATATGCAAAGAGACAGATATGCCGTCTTATCAGATAGAATATCTACTTATCAAAATTCATATATTTGGAAAATAGATTTGAAGAATATCAAATGGGAAAGCTATGGCGTTGGTCGAAATCGTCCTTTAAGAAATGTTCTTTTAGGACAAATTTATATACCACCAAAAATCTTATCTCCTTATAATTTTATAAATGATAATAACATAAATACAAAATTACAACCATCAATAGTACCAACAACAACTCCATCAACAACGTATAAAAATCTGTATATGTTAGTTATAGAAACCTATAGACCATTAATAGAAATTTTTGAATCTTCTGTAGCTTTTAACATGTCTGAACCTTTTTACATCATTAGCAAGGATGAAAATGGACTTATCCCCTCTGGAGATTAATTACAAAAAATTAACTGGTACTTTTAGTATAATAAATGTTGAATAATGTTGGTAGGGCCTGTAGCTCAGTGGTAGAGCGCCGCTATCGCAAAGCGGAGGTCGGGAGTTCAAATCTCCCCAGGTCCAATTATTTGATCTCAAAAACTAAATTCACTATTACTTTTATTTCTTGAGAACCTGATTCAATTTTTGGTACTATTGGCTGTTCTTCTACTCTTTTTCCTGATCTATATAAAGAAAATATTGTCTGAAGATAAGATTGTATTTCGTCAATAGCAACAACTTTCCTAATTTAAATCATGCAACTTTTGCAATCATTTTTGCTCTTTCTTTTGCATCTAAAATAGCCTTTGTTCTTACTTCATCTTGAAGTTTTAATTGATCGTCAATAGTAAAATTTGGATCGAAAACATCGTTAGCACCATTTTCAACTACTACCTCCAAAATCTCTCCTACTTTATTTAGATCTCTTATTTTAACTTTAATAGTTTGATTAATATAATAACCAATTATTTCTAATGGAGAACAAATCCCAACTTCGCAAGTAAAATATTTATATCTCGGCTAAATATTTATAATCCTGTTTGAATATCTTTGCTATTTTATTTACCCACTTCTCTTTTAAAAATGATATAACTTTATTTGCTTTTCCACATTTTTTTTGAAGATCAGATAAATTTTTTCCTCCTTCAGTAATAATACCAACAAAAATTTTAACAATATCAGAAATAGCAACAACTTTATCTTATCCTTGAATTACAAAAGTTCTATTTGAACTATATTTTTCTTCGTATAAAAAGCATAATCCTCCTGTTAAAAACACTTTTTGCAAAGAATGTGAGAGAAGATTTTCGTGGTATATAAAGAAAGGAATTTAGTATAGTAGGTGTGCTAATTATTATAACTGTCCTCAAAGTAAAAAACCCATTAAGTGGGAAAATTTAGATGAGGCTATTGCTAATGAGTTTGATGGCTTAAGTATTCCTGAAAATGTTTTAGAAATTGTCAAAAATGCTTTGGTAGGTGCTCATAAAGATGAGATTGAGACTAGAAAAATTTTAGAAAGAGATTTAAAAACCAAAATTGAAAAGGTTAAAAATAAACTTGATATCCTTTATGAAGATAAACTTGAAAATTTGATAAGCGTGGAAGTTTATAAAGCTAAAAAAGAAGAATTTGAAAAGGAATTGGAGATTTTAAATAAACAGCTTGAGGAATCAGAAAAAACAAATTTAGATTACTTTGATTTGGGGGTTAATCTTTTAGAGTTATGTAAAAAGGCTAAAATTTTATATGAAAATGCCACAGAAGAAGAAAAGAAAGAACTTACTGCTTTAGCTTTTGAAAGAATTTATATAAAGGACAAGGGGTTTTCTTTTGAATATACTCCTTGGTTCGCAATTTTAAAGAAACACTCCAGTCTTATTAAAGAAATTTGCGAACTGGAAAAAGATAAGAATTTAAGGGACAAAAATGAAATTTTCACAAAAGTTCGTTCGGGAATGCTCCGGGGGCAGGATTCGAACCTGCGACATCGCGGTTAACAGCCGCGCGTTCTACCGCTGAACTACCCCGGAATAAAGTTAAATTTTTTATTTTAGAGTGTGGCCTATTAATATTATAACAATTATTTTTCAACAATATAAATTTCTAGATCTTCGAATTCTTCTCCTATATTTTTCAGAATTTCTCTTACTTTCTCTTTATCTAAACCAACTACCCCTGTTCCTAAAAGTGGAACTGCTATTGATTTAAATTTATTTTCTTTACAATAATTTAAGGTTTTTCTCCAAGCTTCTCCTAATTCTTTAAAAGTTATTTTTTTATTATTTTTATAATCAATTGTTGGAATATGAATTATTTTCTTTGCTTTCAAATTTCCTGCTGTTGTAACTGCAAATTCTCCTATTAGAACAAAACCAATTTTTTTACTTTCTTCCATCAATTCTTTACCTGCTTTTTCAGCGATTGTTCTTGCTACCCCGCCTCCATGAATAAGTTCAGTATTAGCAGCATTAACAATTATTTCAACCTCCATCTCTGTTAAATCTCCTTTAACAAAATTTATCATTTAAGAAAAAAATATAAATTAAACTTTAACCAAACTTATAGTCGATATACCTCCAATTTCACCCCTATATTATAATTTTAATTTAAAATATTTGATATTAGATAATTAATATAATAATAATTTTGTTAAATTTATATGAAAAAGATTCTGCTAATATTTTTACTTTTTTTATCAATTCATTCTGTATCAGCAAATTATGAAGAAACAGATTACAAAAAAAAATTAGGTGGTTTACTAATTTTTAATGTTAACCCACAAGTAAAAGAAAAATTTTTAAAAGTAATTATTAACAAATATCACATAAGTAATTTTAATCTTATCGGACAATACAATAATAAAGAAGAAGTTTTAAGAATAATAAATATTATTAAAAATAATTCTCAACATAAAAATACTTTAATAGCTGTTGATCAAGAGGGCGTAGTTAACAGATTATTATTTCAAAAAACAAAACCTCAATCAGAAATAAATTTAAATAATGCTCAAAAAACAGCCTATATTACAGGAAAAATAATTAAAAACCTTAACTTTAATATTAACTTTTCTCCAGTTTTAGATTTTACAACCAATACTAAAGACTATATATACAAAAGAACTTTCCAACAAAACAAAGAAAATACTATTTTACTTGGAAAAAGAATGATAACAGGTTACCATAAAGCTAATATTATATCAGCACCAAAACATTTTCCCGGCTATGTTGGTTGTAATAAGGATCCTCATTCTATAAAGTGTACTATTTTACTTAGTAAGCTAAAAGATTCAATAGAAGTTTTTGAGAAAGTATTAAAAGATAGTAAACCTAAAGCTTTAATGTTTGCTCATATTATTATTCCAGAAATTGACTCAGTGCCAATAACTAGATCTAAAAAATTTATAGAATGGTTTCAAGAAAATATTGATTTTAAAGGATTATATATTTCAGATAGTGTGGGTATGGGTTCGTATTTAGAAAAAAACAAAAATCCTGGAGAATTGGTTTTAGAATCCTTCAAAGCAGGTTATGATATGGTTATTCTACCATCTAATTATAATTTTTCTTTAAAAATAATTGAATATTTATATAGCAAAACAGAAAATAGTGAATTCCAAAAAGCAATAGACAGAAGTTTCAATAAAAGAATTAAATTATTTCAATAATTTTCAATAAAAGAATTAAAATTATTTCAATAATAGATTATTATAATTAATAAATTTTATTTTTTATTTTCCGTTAACCTTATTTTTAAAATACAAAAAGCTTTCTCTTGGATTTTCTGAATTATAAATTGCACTCCCCATGGCAATATAATCTGGCTGGTATGATAAAATTTTTTCAAAATTTTCTTTATTTACCCCACCATCGATTATTATCTTTAATTTTGAGAAAGTTTTTATGTTTAAAATTTTTTCTATATTTTCATAAGTTTTTTCTACAAATTTTTGGCCAGATTTTCCAGGATATACTCCTAAAATTAAAACTCCATCTATATATTTCAAATATTTTTCTATAAAAACAAATTCAATATTAGGTGGCCAGGAGATAAAAATCTGTTTTTTTGTTTTTTTACTAACTTTCAAAAGTCCATCCGGATTAGGAACTGCTTCAAGATGCAAAATAAATCTTTTTAAATTTTGTTTATTCCATTTAATAATTTCCTGCGGCTTTAAATTGATCATTAAATGGAGATCAAACGTTATGTTAGTATCTATTCTATCTAAATCATAATGATTTTTCCATGTGTCATATCCCGTAAATTCTCTATCTGAAACATCAATATGAAAATGAGAGCTTAAGTCTTTCAATAAATCGATCTTATGTTTTATATCTTCAAAGTTTTGACTATTGATTACTGGTATAATTTCTGTTTTCATAATTATCAACTTTTTTTATCCTCCTTAAGTATTTTTCTTCGTTTTTAAATTGAGTTTCTAAAAAAATTTTTACCATTGCCCATGCATCTTCTTTTAATAAAAAGTCACTTGCTAAACACAAAACATTAATATCATCATCCTCTCTAGCTTTTTTTACCATCTCCGAATTCATACCTAAAACTCCTCTTATTCCTTTAACTTTATTTACTGAGAAACACACACCTGCACCAGAACCACAAATTAACACTCCTAAACTACCTTTACTTTCAGAAACCTTTTCCCCAACCATAAAAGCAAAATCAGGATAATCATCACTGGGATCATATTCAAAATTACCTAAATCTTCATAATTTATATTATTCTCTCTTAACTTATTTTTTAAAAATTCCTTTAATTCGAAACCTTTATGATCTGCTCCTATATAGATCATTAACTAATTATAAATAATCTTTTTTTTATTTAAGTGCAATTACTCACTAAAATATTTCTTTTTCAGAAAGTTGGTAAATGCTTTCATTTCTTTTCTGTACCTTTCAAGATTCTTTTTTAAAGGTTCAGCATCTAATTTCTCACTTATTATTTCTCTGTCTTTTTCTATTGTTTCCTTACTCTGAAGTCTAAAATCACCATATGTCCATTCATAAAGACAAAGTTTAAAACCTTCTTCAACGTTTCTTTTACTATAAAACTCATCTAACAGTTTTTGTAATCTATTTATTTGTTCTAAGTTTTTATTTCTATATTCTTTTCTTTCTTCTTCGTTCATATCATAAGGAAGTCTGAAACCAAATAATTCAGCTACGCTAAAATCAACCCATGGATGAGGAAGACCACGATCAAGATGTCCTTCACAAGATCCACTAGTTTTAAATCCAAGGGCCCATAGAAAAACTATGGTTTCTCTTATTCCTTTATCTATGGGCATTCCTAAACCATTAACAGTCCTGTTTACATCTCTTCTTATCTCTTCTAATCTTCCTATCTTCTCTAAACTAACTTCTTCATTATTTTTCTTTAATTCCATGTTTAAATTAAGGTTCGTTTATGTAATTATAATAATATAAATAAAATAACTTAAAAAATAAACTCTTCTAATCTATCTATATATAAGCTAAATAATAAAGGGTCTTAAATTTCTGTGGTTTAAGAAATTAAATAAAGTCTAGTTAATTCATTAAATTTTCTTTTAATCTTTTTATTAGAGGCAAAAAATAGAAGTTCGCAGGTTGGAAAGATAATTGCTGATTTAAGATGTCCTCCAAAAGATTTTAATTTTTTATCTGATAAAGAAGCGTGAATATGAAGATAAAGTTTATTTTCTTTAATTGTTAAATTTCCAATAATTGAAGTAATTTCCATTTGATTTTTTATTTTCTTCCAATCATAATCCCTTGTTTTTTCACTATATCTTCCAATTTCAAAATAATTCCCTGCCCCAATCCCAAAGAAAAAGCCGAAATTAATTTTATACTTCTTTGCAAAATTTAAAATTGATTGAAAAATTTCTTCGTTGGGTTCTGCTTTTAAAAGATAAATATCTTTATTCAATCTTTTTGCAATCATTATTAAAAATTATTTATTATCTTATTAATATAGTATCCTAATTATTTAACAATCTTTCTTTTAAAGTTCTTCCAATATAAGCACAAGATCTTACTGCGCTTCCACAATTTGCAATTATTATTTGATTATCAATTTCTACTGTTTTCAATTTTTTATTTTCTGCATCAAATCCCCATAAAATATTCTCTACATTAGCTTTTTCTAGAAAAGGAAATATTTTTAAAACACCAGCTTCTTTTAATTTTCTAAAATAATTAGTTCCCTCAAATTTATTATCTTCCTCGACTATATCTTCTTGCCCTAAAACAAATTTATAGTCATTACCAATCTTTTTAATAAAAACATAAACTACACCACCATTAATCTTATCTGTTATATGAGGAAAATTTTTCTGTTCTTCCTTTAAAACTAAATCGAAAACAAAAAGTTGTCTTTTTTTAAATTCAATATCTATATCTGGAAAAAACTTCTTAACAGAATATCCTATTGCTAATAAAACTTTTTCAGCTTCAAATATTCCGTTATTCGTCACAAAAACATATCTATTTTCAACTTTTTCTATTTTCTCTAAATATGTATTATCAAAAACCTCTTTCCCTTCTTTTTTACCTTCTTTCAAAAAATAATTTATAAGTTTAGTTCCGCTTATATTAAGAGATGGCACCATTATTCCTTTGTTTAAGAAAACATAATAATCTTCGATTAAAGATAAATCAACTTTATCTTTTATGCTTTTTATAAAATCTGCAGTCTTCTTTGTTGCTTTTCCAACTTCTTCATCTTCAAAATACCATCTTACAGATCCACCAGCATAAAGATAAGTTGCGATATGTTCTTTATCTTCATTTAAAGGCTCAGGTCTTATTAAGGCTATTTTTTTGTTTGAATCTTTGAGAAAATAAAAAGTACTTGCACCAATAGGCCCTCCCCCTATTATTAAAATATCATATTTGTAAGTTTTCATTTTTTAAAAGAGCTTTTATTATTGACCCTTCTTTCTTATAATCATTTATTAATTTTAAACAAGGTATATTATTTGTTTGAGCAATTTCTCTTAAATAATATATGTGTTCTTTTTCTTTTAAATCAACGACTTCTTCAACTGATCTTAAAATTTTTAAGCACTCTTTTTTAATTTTATCAGAACTAAAGGCATAAATAGCAGAATGCTTATGAAGTTTTGGATCTGGTGTTAACCTCTTTTTTTTAAGAGATTCATCTAAAATTATGCTTTTAATCAAAACAAATAAAGCTTCATATAAAAAGAAGGAATTACAAGTATCAAAAGCTTTAAATTCTATCCTCCCTCTTTCCTTGTCTGTTCTCGCTTTTTGAGTTAATGAAGGGAAAGATTTTATCATATTTTTTTCATCCTTTAGAAATACCATACAAACTGGTCTTCTTCCTGTTCTTATATAAGTCCTATAGGAATAACCTTTCCAGGGTTTACCATCATTAAAAGGCGAAGAAAAACTAAAAGGAACTATAAAAGGACTATAATATGTTAACTTTTTGCCAATATCAATTAATTTCTTATCATCGAAATCTTCACAGGATACATTAATATCAGGACCAAAAGTTAAATTTGCTATATGAGCTGTTATTGCTTCTGGAGATTCTTGCCTTCTCATCTTTATTTCATATTTATTTAATTTAGGTTTAAATTCTGATTTAAAAGGATTAAAACTTATACAAACTGGGAAAAAATTATTTTGAATTAAATATTTTTTCAACATACGATAATCCTTTTTCAATTCATTTAAAGCTACATCTATACTATCATAAAAATTTGTTCTTATCTCATATCCCTTAACTAAACATTCTCTAAAATTACCTTTAACATCATATCTTTCATATCCTTCTACATACCATCTTTTTTCTTTTATTTTTAAATCACCAACTCTCAAATTAGGATAATCTTTTTTATATTTAGGAAGTTTATTTACAATCTTTTGAAGTTCATCGAATTTAGTATTTTTAAAATCAACAAAAAGCCATTTTTCCTTTTTCAATCTTAATAAAGCTACTTCTTGTTCTATCCCAAAGTTAAATTTCATTTATTTAATTAAATTAAAAACTTTGATATAACATAATTTTCTATTTTGACAGTTATTGTAATTAATGTAAAGTAAGTTGCCATATATTAACGACTTTATAATCTTCAAAAATCGTCTTTTAAATAGTATTTTTTAATTAAACCTATTTTTTCTTTATGATTAACTATCGGTTTGTAATATTTTAAATTATATTTTATTGGATCTAATAACATATATGGAGGATAATCTTTTAATTCTGGTATGTATTTCTTTATATATTTAGCTTCAGGATCAAATTTTTTTGCTTGCAAAACCGGATTAAATATTCTTAAAGGTTTTGGATCTGGGCCAACAGAAGATGCCCATTGCCAATTACCTAAATTTACAATTTCGTCATAATCTAAAAGATAATAACTAAAAAATTTTTCTCCTAATCTCCAATCTAAAAGTAAATCCTTACACCAAAAAGATGCGAAAATCATTCTTGCTCTATTATACATCCAATTTTCTGTCTTAAGTTGGATAACAGCAGCATCAATAATTGGATAGCCAGTTTTTGCTTCTGTGATTGCTTTATAAAATTTTTCATCATTTTCCCATTTGATGTTTCTTCTTTTTTCTTGAAATTCTAAATCTTTAAACTCAGGAAAATTAAATTTTATATGATACCAAAACTCCCTCCATGCTAATTCTTTTAAAAACTGAGAATCGAAAGATGTTTTATCTTTGACTAAACAAAAAAGTTTTCTTAAAGAAATTGCGCCAAATTTTATAAAAGGAGATAATTTAGATGTGCCATCTAAATCAAGTCTATTTCTAGTTTTTTCATAATTTAAAAAATCGAAATTTTTGATTCTTTCTTCAAGTAATTTATAGCTCCAAAATTTATTTTTTTCATATTTTATATTTTTGATTACTTCTGAAAGAAGATTTTTACTAAGTTTCTCTCTTACTTCATCGGAAAGCAATATTTTTTTGTTTTTATTAATTTCACAAATATCTAAATCTAAATTTTTAATCCATTCTTTATAAAAATGAAAATAAACTTTTTTATAACCTATTTTGTCTATTTTTCCTATAAAAGAATCTTGAATGCTTATAAAATTCACATCATACTTTGAACATATTTTTTTTACCAAATTATCTAAATTTTCTCCAAAATAACCGTTTGCCCGATTTGTTATTACCGAATCTACATTTAAAGTTTTTATTAATCTTTCAAATATATTTTCTGGATCACCATAAAAACAAAAAAGTCTAGAACATATTTCAGACAATTCTTTATCTAAATTATTAAGTAAATCTATTATGAAATCTAATCTACTATCAAAAGCTTTTAATTTCTTAAGTAAGTCTTCTATAAAAATAAAAATTGGGATTATTTCTCTAGAGTTCTGGTAAGCATAAAAAAATCCTCTATTATCATCTATTCGTAAATCTCTTTTAAACCAAAAAATAGATCTTTTAAATTTCAAATGGCGTATTTTCATAAGAAATATTACTATTAATTATTCAAATTTTATTTGAACCTCGTAAATTTTTTGATTTGTGAAATGACCAGAAGGATTTGAGCTTAACATTTTAAGAATACCTGATTTTAAAGTTGTTGTATTAAATTGAACTTCACCTTCAAAAGGAACAAATTCTTTCGTCATCCAATCAGATTTTGCTCTCATTATTCCTTTCCCCAAAAGATTTTCGTTTTCATCATAAAGTTCAGCAGTAAACTCTGCTTCAAAAAACCAATCACCTTTGGCTTGCCCTTGAACTTTTAAGGGATTAGATATAACAGAATTTTCTTTAGGTCCAAAAACTTCTATCCCCTCATCTTTTTTCAACTTGCGGACGTCGTACGTCTGCACATTGTTGCTGTTTTTTGTGTATAAAACTTTGTAGATTATTCCTGTTTTGTCATCTGAAATGTAAATTATCCCGCCTGGTTTTATTAAAATGTCAACAGGTCTTCCGAGCGCTTTTCCATTTTGTAACCATCCAGTTATAAAATCTTCTTCTCCTAAATATTTTCCTTCTGAATCTAAAATATATCTTACAATCTTGTAACCTGTTGGAGTGCTTCTATTCCAAGATCCATGATAGGCAACTAAAAGATTATACCAATACTCCTCAGGCCATCCTTCTTCAGGAAAGAAGGCAAGTCCTAATGGAGCAGAATGTGCAGGAATATCAATATAAGAAGGGGTTTCGAAAGGTACACTGCATGGTGCTCTTACATAAACTTTCTCTCCTCTATCAAAATCAGTATCATGGATATTTTTCCCATAACATAAAGGCCATCCGTAATTTTTATTTTCTTCAATAATATTTATCTCGTCAGGTGGTAAATCATCTCCAAGCCAATCTCTTCCCATTTCTGTTGCCCAAACCTTGCCTGTTACTGGATGAATTGTCATAAAAACAGAATTTCTTAATCCTCGAGCATAAATCTTACTTTCACCTGTTTTCACATCATAAACTAGAATTGTTCCATTTCTTTCATCTTTTTCAAAACAAACATCGCAAGTTGAACCTACTGAAATTAAAAGTTTATTTTCATTAGGATAAGGTAAGAAAAGAAGTGTTCTTGTAAAATGTCTTCCTCCTTTTGGTAAATCTAATAATTTTTTAGGATTTTCTGGTTTATAAATTTTTTCATTGTTATCATAAACAAGATTGTATTCAACTAATTTTTCTGTTTCAGCAACATAAAGTTTACATTTCTCATTTTCGCATTTAACCTCCATTCCATGAGGATTTTGAAGTCCTGAAAGCAAAGTTATAATTTTATCTGCTCTCCCATCACTATTTAAATCAGGTAAAGAAACAATTTTTCCTGCTCTAGTTAAACTTACAATTAAATTTCCAGAAGGATCTTCTTTAATAACTCTTGGGCCTTCTAAACCTTTTGCAAAAATTTGGATAACAAAACCTTCTGACAATTTCAAAAAAGAAAGCTCTGAATCAGAAACAATTTGTTTTTGAGAGGGCAAAAAGACAGGTCTTATTCCTTTATAAATAGGATAAAATTTATAAAAAGCAAAAACTAAAAAAATTAAAATTAAAATTAAAATATTTCGAATCTTTTTCATTTAAGAGTTTTATTTCAAAGTTATCAATATTGCACCTAAAACCATTAGAAACATTCCTAAAATAACTTTTAATGTTAAACTTTCTCCTAAAAACAATGCTGCTAAAAGAATAACAAAAACTAAACTTAATCTATCAATAACTGCGACTTGACTTGCAGGACCAATTTTTAAAGCAAAAAAATAAAAAAGCCAAGAAAGAGCACCAGCAATTCCTGCTAAAACAATTAAAATCCAATCCTTAGAGCTCAAAGAACCTAATGAAAATCCTTGAAACTTCTTTAATGCCAAACTTATAGAAATCAAAAACAAAGCCATTATTACAGATCTTATAGTAGTAGCTAAAGTAGAGTCAACATTTTTCAATCCAAGCTTACCAAAAATAGCAACTAAAGCCGCTGTTATTGCTGAAAAAAAAGCATAAATTATCCACATTAATAATATTTTAAACTAAAAAATCTTATTGAAATTGTCTTTAATTTTGTTAGTTAAATCAATCATCTCTATGTTTTTAATTTTAGTTGTAGTTTCATAAATAATTTTTACATTTGTTGGAACATTTATTTTTCCTCTAAAAGGCTCTGGAGATAAATAAGGAGAATCAGTTTCTAAAAATATTCTATCTATAGGAGTAAATTTTAAAGCCTCTCTCGATTCATTATTCTTTTTAAATGTTATCGTTCCTGAAAAAGAAAGATAAAATCCTTCATCCAAAAATTTTTTAGCAATCTCTCTATCTTCAGAAAAAGAATGAATAATCTTTGCTTTCAAATTAGGAAAATTTTTTGTTATAGAAATCATATCTTCTAATGAATCTCTATTATGTAATATGACAGGCAAATTATATTTTTGAGCTAAATTCAACTGAATTTCTAAAGCTTTGATCTGTTTTTCTTTAAAATCTAAATCATAAAAATAATCAAGCCCAATCTCGCTAAAAGCTACAAATTTATAATTTCTCAAATAAAACTCTAATTTATCTTCTAATTCATCTAAGTTTATATTTTTTACATTATGAGGATGAACACTAATCGCAGGCAAAACAAAATCATAATTTTTGCTTATATCTAAAACCTTCTCAATTGACTCAAAATTCACACTCGGACAAACAATTAAAGAAACTCCATTTTCCCTTGCTTCCTTTAAAACCCTATCTAAATCAAAAAATAATTTTTCATCATCCAAATGAGCATGAAGATCGATCATTTTCCTAAAATTTTAATTCAAAATTCTAAAAATTGCTTCCATCTTTCGCTTAAAAATA
>JBBINE010000017.1:0-17084 GCA_037444025.1 bacterium
CACGCCCACTTTGCTGAAGGAAAAACTTGAGATTCTTGAGCAAAAGAAAGATTAATTTTCAATATTACGGAAATTAAAGAAATTAAGATTGATAAAATAATAATATTATTTTTATTATTTTTCTTATTCATTTATTGTTTTCCTTATTCGTCTTGCTAATAATAGATAAGTTTTTTACTTTCTTAAAATTAACATATTCTTATTATTTTATAATAATATTTTATAATTTATAATAATTTATACTTATAGAGAAATATAAAAAAGAAAAATAAAAGCCGGGATGCTGGAATTTGGTAGACAGCCATGGCTTAGGACCATGGGCCTAATTTGGGCGTGAGGGTTCGAGTCCCTCTCCCGGCAAATTTAAAAAAATTTCAGCTGTTTAAATTTTTGTGTTAAAATATTATATATTTAATTATAAAAATTAATGAAGCCCGGGTGGCGGAATTGGTATACGCGGCAGACTTAAAATCTGCTGGGGTTAATCCCTGTGTGGGTTCGAGTCCCACCCCGGGCATTTTTAATTTATATATTTTTATTTAAAATTTTGTGTTATAATATAAAAGCAGGGTATAGTTACCTTATATATTTTTTAAGACTTGATATCTGAAAAATATTTTCAGATTTTTTATTTTGTTATTTTTATATTAAAAATTATGGTATTTTAAATTTTTAAAATTAAATATAAAATGAAAATTTCAGCATCAATCAAAAAAAGATGTCAAAAATGTCGAATAATTAAAAGAGGAAAATACAGATATGTTATTTGTGAAAATCCTCGCCATAAACAAAGACAAGGATAATGGTTAGAATAATGGGAGTTGATTTAAATCCAGAAAAGAAAGTTATTTTTGCTTTGCCTAAAATTTATGGTGTGGGATTGTCTTTGGCAAGAATGATTTGTCAAAAAATAAACATTGATGGGTTGAAAAAAGTTAGAGAGTTAAGCGGGGAAGAAATTAATAAAATCGAAAAATATATAGAAGCTAATTTTAAAGTTGAAGGTGAACTTAGGAGAGAAATTCAAGCAAATATCAAAAGATTAATTGATATTCAGTCTTATAGAGGCATAAGACATACGAGAAAACTGCCAGTAAGAGGGCAAAGAACAAGAACCAATGCTCGTACCCGAAAAGGTCCAAGAAAAACAGTAGCTACCGGAGCTAGAAGAAAAGCTGGTGGCGGTAAGAGATAATTATGGGAAAAACAAGAACTAAAATAGTAACTTCAGAAGAAGGAGGAATAGAGAAAAAAACAACTAAAGAAAAGAAAAAAAGGCATATTGGGGATGCAAAAATTTATATTAATTCTAAATTTAATAACACTTTAATTAGTTTGACTGATGATAAAGGCAATGTTCTTGCTTGGTCTTCATCAGGACATGCTGGTTTGAAAAATACTAAAAAAGGAACTCCCTTTGCTGGAACTAAAGCAATGGAAGTTCTATTGGAAAAAATTAAAAATTTTAGTATAGATAAAATGGAAGTTTATATTAAAGGAGTAGGTGCTGGCAGAGAGTCAGCTTTAAGAGTTTTATTTAGCAAAGATTTTAATATAACCAAGGTCGAAGATATTACTCCTATTCCTTTTGGCGGTCCTACTAAACCTAAACCACGTAGAGTATAAAAATGATCATTGGTCCTAAAGAAAAATATTGTCGAAGGTTTGGGGTTAAGGTTTTGTTCAACGAAAGATGTGCTTCGGGAAAATGTGGATTAGCTAGAAAAAGAACAAGACCGGGAGTTCATGGTAGAAAGGTTAGATCTTTGTCTTTATATGGAAGACAATTGTTAGAAAAACAGAGACTTAAAATTTCTTACTTAATAAATGAAAAGAAAATGAAAAATTATATCGAGAAAGCCAAAAAATCAAAAAAACCATTAAATGAAGCCTTAATAGAAATTTTAGAAAGAAGATTAGACAACGTTATTTGGAGAGCTGGTTATACTCCAAATAAACTTACTGCTCGACAATTAGTAAGTCATGGTCATTTTCTGCTTAATAGTAAAAGAGTTAAGACTCCATCTTACTTAGTTAAAGAAGGAGATATTATAGAAATCAGACCTCAAAGTAAAAAGATAAAACCCTTTTCTGATTTAGTTCAAAGATTAAAATTTTACACTCCTCCTTCTTGGTTATCTATTGACAATAATAATTTTTCCACTAAAGTTTTAAGATTACCATTAGCTTCTGAAATTCAACACAATTTTGATTTAAGTTTAGTTATTGACTTTTATAGTCGATAAGTAAAGAATGATTTTTAATAATGATTATTAATGATTTATTAACTCCGGAAAAATTAAAAGTAGTTTTTTCTGAAGGAAATAAGGAAGTATTTGAAGTTTCTCCTTTATTTCCGGGTTATGGTATTACCTTGGGTAATGCTCTAAGAAGAGTTTTACTTTCATCCTTAGTTGGAGCAGCTATTACTAAAGTAAAAATCAATGGAGTTTTACATGAATTTTCTACTATTCCAGGAGTATTTGAAGATGTCTTAGATATAAGTCTTAATTTAAAAAAAGTAAGAATTGATATGGATTTAGATGGTCCTGTAGAGGTTAAATTAGAGGCAAAAGGAAAAGGGGAAGTAAAAGCTAAAGATATTAAAACTCCAGCGGGTGTTTCAATAGTTACTCCAGAACTTCTTATAGCTACTATTACTTCTAACGAGACAGAATTAAACATGATTCTAACCATAGAAAAGGGAAGAGGATTTTCTTTGGCTGAGCAAAGAATGAAAGAAAAAGCAGTAGCAGGAGAAATCTATTTAGATGCTCTTTTTTCTCCGGTAGTTAATGCTGTTTACGAGGTAGAGAATATTAGATACAAAGATAGAACTGATTATAACTTATTAAGATTAACAATCGAGACTGATGGAACTAAAAAACCAATAGAAGCATTACACGAAGCAGCCCAGATATTGGTAGAGCAAATTAATGTTTTTTTAAGTTAGATTAATATTTAAAAATTACATATTAAAAAATGAAGAAAAAATTTCATCGCAAGAAAGATCAAAGAAAGGCATTGTTAAAGATATTAGCTCATAATCTTATTATTAATGGCAGGATAAAAACAACTCATGAAAGAGCTAAATATTTAAGAAGTTTTGTAGAAAGATTGATATCTAAAGCAAAAAAGCAAGATCTGTCTTCTTTAAGATATTTATTGAAAAGATTATCTAAAAAATCTGCTTATAAGTTATTTTATGAAGTTGCTGTAAAATATAAAGACAGGAATGGTGGTTATTTAAGAATAATAAAATTACCTATAAGAAGAGTTAAAGATAATGCTAAAATTTCTTTAATAGAATTCGTTTAACTATAAGATGTTAGTTATTAGATTTCAAAAAATAGGTAAAAAAAATCAAAAAATTTTTAGATTAGTATTACAAGAAAGAAGATCAAAATTGAACGGAAAGATAATTAAAAAATTGGGGTGGTGGAATCCTTATTCTAAAGAAGGTGATTTTGATCTGGATTTAATAAGATTTTATCTTCAAAACGGTGCTCAAATTTCCGAGACAGCAAAAAATATTTTAAAAAAAAGACTATAGATGAATCCTCAAATACTTTTTGGACCCAAGAAACTCAAAGTCTTACTTTGTCCTCAAGAAGAAAGTTTAACTACTAGTGTTGTTTTTTTAGTTAAAGCAGGAACTGACTATGAAACAAAAAAGTTAAACGGAATTTCTCACCTTATAGAACATCTTTATTTTAAAGGAAGCAAAAATTTCCCTTCTCCTAAAATTTTAATGCAAAGTATAGATAAAATTGGTGGCACTTTTAACGCCTTTACTTCTCATGAATATACTGGTTTTTATATTAAAATTCTTCCTGAATATACAGAAGAAGCCATAAATATCTTAAGTGATATAATTCTTTTTCCAGTATTTCCAGAAGAAGAGATCAAAAAAGAGAAAAAGGTTATTTTGGAAGAAATAAACTTAAATCAAGATTTACCGAGTCAACTAGTGGTTGATTTGGGAATTAACTTGACCTTTGGTGATCAACCTGCGGGGTGGTCAATTTTAGGTAATAAAAAAAATATTATAAATATTAAAAGGAAAGATATTATTAATTATGTAAAGTTAAATTATTCTTCTAGAAATAGTTTATTAATAATTGGTGGAAAAATATTCAATAAAAATAAAATTTTAAGAGTTATTAATCAAAAATTTGCTCACTATAATTCTAAAACAGTAAAGCCGGCTATAAAATTTAAAAAACAAAAACCAAAAATTAAAGAGAAAATTTATTGTCGACCAGAAGTTAATCAAGCTCATATTTTTCTGTCTTTTCCTATGGAAGGATTTTCATCTTTAAAAGATGAGAGATACTCTTTAGGTATTGTTTCGGCTATTTTAGGAGAAAAAGCTAGCTCTCGTCTTTGGTTAAGAATAAGAGAGGATCTCGGGGCAGCTTATTATATCAGAAGTGCTTTTTGGGATTATTCTAACAGAAGTTTGCTTTCTGTTCATGCCGGTCTTGATTTTAAAAGATTTGATTTTCTGATAGAAGAGATACTAAGAGAAATTTATAAATTAAAAAAAGAAAAAATCGAAAAAGAGGAGATTGAAAATAGTAAGATTGTTTTAAAGAGTTCTCTCCTTATGAGTTTAGAAGATAGTTTAGCTGTTTCTTTGTTTTATGGTAAACAATTACTGTTGGAGAAAAATTTTTTAACTATCAAAGAAGCGGTAAAAAAAATTAATATCTTGACTCATAATGATATTGTTGAAGCTATAAAGAAATACTTAAAATTTAACGATATTAAACTAGCAGCTATTTTACCCTCTAAAACCAAAATTAAACTTTCTTCAATTTTAAAAAAAGTGATAAAATAATTTGAAAATGGAACTAAGACTTAATAAAATAATAGCTTTTTGGCTTTTCCCGCTCCTTTTATTAGGAATTTGGCAATCTAGAGGTATTATTTTTCCTTTTATCACAGGTGTTTTTTTAGGATTTGCTATTCAAACCATTGCTCTGTTTGTTTCTTATAAAACAAGAATAAATTATTACTTTAATGTTTTGGTTATATATCTAGCTTTGATTTTTATAATTTCTTTAGGGATTTATTTAGCTATCAATGTTTTTATTGAGCAACTACCATCTTTATGGAATAAAATTTTTCCCTATATAAAAAATTTCCCTATCAAAGAATTTAAAGTTGATAAAGATTTACAAAAATTTATTTTGAACCTAGGATCATCTTATCTTAATTCAGTTTTTCCGCTTATGCAAAAAATTTTTAATGGCTTATTTTATATTATTTTTATTTTAATAGTTTCTTTATATACAGCTTTAAGCAAAAATATCTCTGATAAAATTGCTTTCTTCTTTAAAGAAGACAAAAGAGAAGAATATATAAAAATTTTTCTCAAGATTAAAAGAAAAATTTCTTTTTGGTTTTTTGGCCAAATAATTTTAATGATTACCGTAGGATTGCTTACCTATATTTTTATGTTGGTTTTAAAAATTCCTTATGCTTCTTTAATAGCTTTAACTTCTGGGATATTGGAGATTATTCCTATTTTGGGACCAATTATTTCTTTGCTTATTGCTTCAACTATTACTTTAGTAGAAAAACAAGAGATGATTTTTTTAGTTATAGGCTCTTTTATTTTAATTCAACAAGTGGAAAATCATTTTTTAGTTCCACTGATCATGAAGAAAGCTACAGATATTAATCCTTTGTTTGTTATTTTAGGAGTTCTTATAGGTGGTCAAATTGGAGGAATTTTGGGTATAATTATAATACTTCCTTTAATGGGAGTTATAATAGAAATTTTTAATTTTTATTTTTATAATAAGAATTATGATCCGGGGTCGTCTAATACTAAGTCATAGAGTTTTGGATTTTAACTTTATATTTTAAATCCAGGTTCCAGAAATTAAAAGATGACATGTTATTTTTGTTCACAAAATAGTAAAGAGATAGATTTTAAAGATATTGAAATATTAAAAAAGTTTTTGTCTGCTGCTTATAAAATAAAATCAAGGAAAAATACAGGACTATGCTCAAGACACCAAAGAAAACTATCCCGGGCTATAAAATTGGCTAGACAAATGGCTCTGTTGCCTTATTTACCATAATTCTTATTTTTTAAATAAAGTGGTATAATATTTATATGACTGGGATGTGTAGGAAAAATTGATGGCTCCATTCCAACCAGGGGGGCAAAAGCCCCCCAATTATTTAAAAATTTTTTAATTTCTATTAAAATAATATCAACGGCCCCCATAGCTCAATTGGTAGAGCAACGGCCTTTTAAGCCGGTGGTTGGAGGTTCGAGTCCTCCTGGGGGCAAACTTTCTACAAGATGTTTATTGAAAAATATGATAAATACGCAATTAATTGAATATATCAAACAAAAACTCCAATAGGGAGTTAGTCAAGAAGAGATAAAAAAAAATTTTTGTTAGATAACGGTTATCAAGAAAATAATATCAATGAAGTTTTTCTTATTTAGCTTCTGTAAACTTTACTTTCCGAGACTCTAAATGAAAATCTTCAAAGTGGGTAACAATTTCAGTTATTATTCAGTAAAAAAAGAATAACAAACAAAAGACTTTTGATAATATTGTTAACATCAATATTGTTAACATCGTTTGCTTCTCTTGTAGTAATTATTGCTTTCGGTCTTTGTTTTATTTTTATTATTTCAAAGAAAAATCAGAAAAAGTTTTAAATAGAACGGTATCTAAAATCAATGATATTAGAAGCGGAGAATATGAGGGTGAAATAAAAATTGATGTTACAAACTTATCCGGATCATCTCAAAACAATTTTTCAAATTTCCAAAAAGAAAATGATAATAAAACTAAAATTTATCTTAATTTCAAACTAAAATTTGATAAGTCAACTTTATCGTAAATTTTAGATCTAAATAATTTTAAAAATCACACTTCCTTTTATTGAAAAATCAACAAGATATGCGGATCTCTTTTCAAAAATAGATAATCAATATAGATATGTTGTTCCAGATGAAATTAGAGAAATAGAATTAGAAAAAGATTATACTCTCTAATGAATAATTTATTCAAAACATATTCTTTTCTTTGTCAAAATATTTTGAAAATTTATTGAAAGATAGAAGATTTATATGGTACAAAGTACCAAGAGCATTTGAAGTTTTTGAGAAAATATATAAAATAAACGAAGATTTAGCTCAATATTCAGTTTGTTTAGCCCATAAAATAATATTTATCCAATATCAAAATTTAAGACAATTTTTCTGGAAACAGAATTAAAAACAACTTCTCAAAGTCATCCAGATTATAGAAAGACAGAGCAAGAAAAAGCAAAAATAATTCAAAAAATTTATTCTTTAATTTCAAAATATTCATTCGTTGATTTTTAATGAATATGAATTTACAAGAAGAGATAAAATAAAAAGATTTGAGAAGAAGTTTAAAAGATATGGTATAATTTAAAATAATTGCCCCCCATAGCTCACTGGGTAATAAATTGTCCTTACAGCTATGGTAATTCGTTTTGTTCACCATATAACTTAATTGGTAGAACAACAGTCTTTTGAGCCGATTAAGCCGATGGTTGTAGATTTGAATTTCCCGGGGTACGTTTTCTCTTTGCGCCGCGGTAGCTCAGTGGTAGAGCGCTTGCCTGAAGAGCAAGGCGTCGGGGGTTCGATTCCCTCCCGCGGCACCTTATTTTTTAACAAAATAAAAATAAATGTTTTTTATCCCTATAATTTTAGGAACAGGAAGAGAAGGAAATAACTCCGAAAAAGTCGCTGAATTTGTTTTTGAAGAAGCAAAGAATTATGGATTTGATGTAGTGTTAATAAAACCGACAGAATGGCTTGAAAAATTTTTTACTGGTGGAATGTCCGAGGAAAAAAGAAATAAAATTTCAGAGATATTTAATAGAGCTAATGGATTTTTGATTGTTTCTCCCGAATATAATCATGGATATCCTGGCGAATTAAAGCTTTTACTTGATGAATTTTATGAAGAATACACCCATAAACCTGTTGGTATTTTAGGAGTGTCTAAAGGAAAACTCGGCGGAGCAAGAATGATTGAACAACTTCGTCTAGTTTGTATTGGACTTCAGATGATTCCTTTAAGAAATTCTGTTTATTTCTCTAATGTAAAAAATTTTGAAAATGAAAAAGAAAATTATAAAGAATTTTTAAGAAATGTTTTTGATGAATTAAAATTTTATTGTGAAAAATTAAGGCCGTAAATTTTGAATTTTATAAATTTTTCGCGAGCTCATTTCGGCGAACCAAATCATGCTCCGACGGAGAACGATGGCTGGGCTGTGTGGTTTCGGGAGATGAGTCGAGCGAAAAATTTAGAAAAATCAAATAATGAAATACCCATATTCTTTACCTTCACTTCCATATTCCTACGACTCTCTTGAGCCCTACATTGATAAAACTACGATGGAACTCCATCATACAAAACATCATCAAACCTATATTAATAATTTAAATTCTGCTTTAGAAAAATACCCAAACTTACACAATTTAGAACTTGAAGAAATTTTAAAAGATTTAAATAAAATTCCAGAACAAATAAGAATTACTGTAAGAAATAATAGTGGGGGGCATTATAATCATTCTCTTTTTTGGGAGATAATGAAGCCAAGAGGAGGTGTAGAACCAAGAGGAAAATTAAAAGAAGAAATAGAAAAAAATTTCGGTTCATTTGAAGAGTTTAAAAAATTATTTTCAGAAACAGCTATAAAACATTTTGGTTCTGGCTGGGCGTGGCTTGTAGTAACAGAAGATAAAAAACTAAAAGTTTATTCTTTACCTAATCAAGACAGTCCTTTAATGAACGGAAATTACCCTATTATGGGACTTGATGTTTGGGAACATGCTTATTATTTAAAATATCAAAATAGAAGAGCAGAATATGTGGAGAATTGGTGGAATATAGTAAATTGGGATAAAATTGAAGAAAATATATTAAAATATATATAGGTCGAAAATAAATTAATTGAAAAAAATGCAAAACAAAAGTTTAATTATTGTAGTAGTAATCATTTTAGTTCTTTTAGGTGTTGGTTTTTATTTTTATCAAAAACAAAAAAGTCAAGTCTTTACTTTACCAGAACTTCCTTCTCCACCAACAGCTACTATAACTCCTGAATTTACTCCTTCAACACCAACAGAAGCCACCCCAACAGAAATAACTTCAACAGGAGTCATATCAACAGGAACAACATCCGAGGTTACTATCAAAATAACATCTAATGGCTTTGAACCAAAAGAAGTTACTGTAAATAAAGGGACAAAAGTAATCTGGATAAACGAACAACCAAATCCTTCTTGGCCAGCATCAGCAGTTCATCCAACACATGAAGTTTATCCTGGATCAAGTATCAAAAAATGTGGGACTCCTGAACAAGATAAAATTTTTGATTCTTGTAGAGGTCTTAAAAAAGGAGAAAGTTGGAATTTTGTCTTTAATGAAGTTGGAGAATGGTATTATCATGATCATTTAAACCCTTCTTGGACAGGTAAAATAGTTGTTAAATGAAATTAAAATTTAACATTTATTCTTTTGCTCTGGGTTTTGTGTTTTTAGTTTTTAGTCTTTGGCAATTAACTCAACCAGGATATTGGCTAGCATACTTTCCGGATTGGATAGAAAGTTTTGCTTTGAGTAAAAACTTAATTATTAAGTTGAACGGCATTTTTGATTTCATTGTTGGAATTTGTCTTATTTTAGGAATTTACCCTTTGATATTTTCAGCTTTAGCTTCGATTCATTTATTTGGGGTAATTTTAATTATCGGAGTTTTTAACGACATAGCTGTTCGGGATATTGGTCTTTTACTTTTAGCAATAGGAATATTTCTAGACAATCTAAAGAAAAAATAAAATAAATTTATAATGAGAACAATTTCTTTAGAAGATAAAATATCGATTTTAGATTTAAAAAAAATTCCGATAATGCTTTTGGGAAGTAAGTAAAAGCTGTAGTTGATATTGAAAAAGAAATTATGGTTATTGACATTGAACTTTACACTGATGGGGAAGATTATCTTTTAAAAGAAGGATCAAAATAAGAAAATATTTGGAGAATCAATCTTTATTCTGATGAGTATTCGAACGAAAAATGGATTAAATTTGATTCTATAATGAATTTAAAGTCTAGCTGTGGGAATATGAGACAAAAGGTGTTGATGATCCTAAAATTAGAGAAAAAATAATAGAAATTGTAAATAATTTTAATTTAGTTAAAAATGAAATTTCATAAAAATTTAACAAAAGAAAAATGGTTTTCTTTGAGTTTTTTTGAGCAGATGGCACATATGGGAAGTGAAGCTGAAAGAGCTATTTTATGGAGAGAAAAAAATCAAGAATATTCAAAGCTTGCGCTTTTTAGAGCATTAGAACTTTTAGATTTAACAAGAGAAGATCCTAAAAATAAAACATTCTCTAAATTGAAAGAATTAGGAAGATTAAGAGAATGCTTGGTTGATTATTTTTATGGAAATAATATTTACAAATCCTTGGATGAACTTTGGAAAAATTATTTTTATGTTTTTAATTATGCGGCAAGAAAAAATAAATAATGAGCTTAATTTATATAAATGGAAAATATTTTAAACCAAAAGAAGCAAGAATTTCTGTTTTTGATTTGGGGTTTACGAGGGCTTACGCTGCTTTTGATTTTTTAAGAACTTATAACGGAAAACCATTTTATCTAAAGGAACATTTAAATAGACTTTTAAATTCAGCAAAGATAATCGGACTTAAACATCAATATAATCTTAAATTCTTGGAAAATATTGTTTTCAAGGCTTTTGAAAAAAGTAAATTAAAAGAGGCAAGCATAAGGATATATTTAACAGGAGGAGAGTCAAAAGATTTTCTTACTTTATCAAAAGCAAATTTAATAATTATCGTCACTCCTATAAAGAATTTGTCCGAATATCTTTATGAGAAAGGAGGAAAATTAATTACTAAAACCTGTGAAAGAATTTTACCTCAAGCAAAAACTACAGTTTATACTGAAGGCTTAAAATATCTTCAAGAAGCAAAAAAAAGAGGAGCAATTGAAGTTTTACTAATTAGCCTAGATAAGAAAATTTTAGAATGTACTACTTCTAATATTTTTGTAGTGTTTAACAAGAAACTTGTGACTCCTAGAAACAATATTTTATTAGGTATAACTCGCAAAGTTGTTATTAACTTAGCTAAAAAAGTTAAAATTTCAGTTATAGAAAGAGATGTTTACTTAAAAGAAATAAGAAATGCTGATGAAGTTTTTATAACTGCCACCAATAAAGAGATACTACCTATAGTTGAAATTGATAATTATAAAATCAGTGATAAACAAATTGGTGAGATAACAAAAAGATTAAGGGAAGAATTTAAAAAATTTGTTAATAATTACTAAAAAATGGAATTTCTATTTCAAAATATTTCCCCAAGACAGACTGTGATTAAAAATACTTTTTGGCTTACTTTGGGACAAATTATGGCACGTCTTTTAAAACTTCTGCTTGCTGTGGTGGTAGCTAGAATTTTAGGTCCGACAGAATGGGGCACATTTCAATATCTATTTTCTTTGGTTAGTTTCTTCTTTATTTTTTCTGATTTGGGTATAAGCTCTTTAATTATTAGGGATTACAACCAGAAAAAAGAAGAATTTGAGAAATTTGTAAACACAGCTAGCTTGATCAGAGAAATTTTAGCTTTATTTTCTTTGATTTTATCTTTACTTTTTTCTTTTGTCTTTAAAAATGAACTTTTTAGAAATATTTTTATTATTCTCTCTCTTTTTTTGTTCTTAGGTAATCTTGGAGATTATATAAGCGCTTTTTTTAGAGCTTTCGAAAAAATGGAAAAAGAATTTATTTTAAAATTTGTTGAAAGTCTTTTTACTTTGATTTTGGGAGTTTTTTTAGTTTTGAACTTTAAAAATTCTATTTCTATTTCGTTAGCTTATTTATGTGGGGCTTTTATTTCTTTTACTTTGGGAATTATTTTACTCAGTTCTCTTTTGATGAAAAAACATTTTTCTTATTTAAAGCCAAAATTTAACACTGAAGCTTTTAGATATTATATAAAAAATGGAACTCCTTTAGCTCTTTTTGGTATGTTGGGGGTAATTTTTTTTAATACAGATCAAATTATACTTGGAAAATTTAAAGGAGTAGAAACAGTTGGATATTATTCTATAGCTACTAAGGTTATATCTGCACTTCTAATTTTTCCTGGATTTTTTATTACCTCTCTTCTTCCCCAGATTGCTTCTAACATTGAAAATAAATCAAGGTTAAAAAGAATTTTCAAACTATCAGCTATTTTTCTGTTGGTTACTAGTTTTTCCCTCTTTCTTTTAACTTTCTTTTTAGCGCCTCTTATTACTATTGTTTTTGGTCCTCAATATTATTTTTCTATTCAACCTTTGAGACTGGTTTCTTTACTTTTACTTTTGCTTCCTTTAACCCAATTTTTGGATCATTTTCTTTTTGTTATTAATAAACAATGGCAAGATTTTTTTATAACCTTATTTGTGGCTTTAATTAACCTATTATTAAACTTTATTTTAATACCTCAATATTCTATTTTTGGTGCGATTTATGCTACCTTGATATCACAGATGATTAATTTAGTTTTTACTCTGTTGCTCTCTTTTTATTACTTTAAAAAGATTTAGAATTTTTTTATATTCACTCCCTTTTCGTAGAATTTCTATTTTATCGTTGATAAATCTTATAAGAGTTGAAGATTTTCCTTCCAGTTTTCCTTTATCTAAATAAAAAACTTTATTTCCAAAATATTTTTTAGCTTCTTTTATCGTTTTGGCTGGTGTTTCGCCTTCAAAATTTGCGCTTGGAGCAACCAGGGGTCCCGAAATTTTTAAAATTTCTAAAAGCCATTTTGATTTCGGAAGCCTAAAAGCAAGTCCTTTTGTTCCTCTATGCAAATATTCAAATTCTCTGTAAGGGCAGGGAAAAATGATACTTATTTTTGCTGGCCAAATCTTTCTTATAATTTCTTTTTGTTTTTTACTTAATCTAATTTTGAAAATCTTTAGATCTTCAAGGGAAGAAATCAATATTATCATTGGTTTTTTCAAATTCCTTTTTCTTAAGCTATAAACTTTTTCAACAGAATCTTTCTTTAAAGCACTTGTGCAAATTCCATAAATAGTATCAGTAGGAATAATTCCAATTGCTCCTTCTTTTAGAAGAATCCCAGCCTTATAAAATTCAGACTCTTTTCTATTTTCTGAATTTCTCAAGAAATTCAGAAAACTATATTTTCCAACTAAGCCATTATTTCTAATAACTCTATGACAAGGGATTTTGAGATCTTTATTTTTTGCTAAAATATTACCTATAACTCTATAAGCTTTTTCATCCCCAGCTATTCTTGCTACTTCTTTATAACTCAAAAAACTTCCTTCAGTAATTTTCTTTACAACTTCTATAACTTTTTCTTTAAAACTCATATTTTTTAAGATTTTAACATAAATATTAAAATTAGCATAGATATTCAAAATAAAACTGATATTTTTCTTTTATGACTTTGACGTATTCTTTTTTACATAAGTGAAAAATTTATTTATATTATTGCTTATCTTATAATCTTATAATAATATATAGTTTCACATATTAAGATTGTTACTTTTAGGTTAATATAAAAAGAGATTTTTAGAGAAAAGAATTTTTTATTTTGAACCTAAAAGTAAAAATTTAAAAAATGAACAAGTTAAATAATCCCATAGGTGTTATTGGTTTAGGAATGGTTGGTGGCACTTTGGCGAAATGGTTTAAGAGAAAAAAAATAAAATTCATTGGTTATGATAAATATAAAAAAATTGGGAATTTAAAAGATCTTGAAGATTGTAAAATTATTTTTCTTTGTTTGCCAAGCCCATATGATAGAGAAGCAGGATATAATCTTTCTGCGCAGAAAGAAGTTATTGAATATTTCAAAATACCAAAAATTTTTGTTATTAAATCAACAGTTTTGCCGGGCACAACAGAAAATTTTCAAAAAAAATATAAAAAACATAAATTTTTATTTAACCCAGAGTTTTTAAGAGAAGCAGAACCCTGGGAAACATTTATTAATGCAGATCTTCAAATTATGAGCTATACTCAAAAATCAAAAAATTTAGCAAAAGAAATTTTAAAACTTTTACCAAAAGGAAAAAATTTTACTGGCGTTATGAAAGCGACAGAAGCAGAAATTGTCAAACAGGCGATGAATTTATTTTTAGCAATGAAAGTTATTTTTGCAAATCAAATCTATGAACTTTCTCAGAAATTAAAAGTAGATTATGAAAATATAAGAAAGGCATTAGAAAGTGAATCAAGATTAGGAAAGAGCCATTTTGATGTTTTTCATGGAGGATATCGAGGTTTTGGAGGCAAATGTCTACCAAAAGAACTTTTAGCTTTGACTTATCAATATAAAAAACTAAAACTAAATCCAAAACTTCTTCAAACTATATGGCGAATAAACTTTAATTATCTTAAAAAACAAAAGTTATTAAAAAGGCTCTACTGTGATTGGCTAAATAATAAATCTTAAAGATGAGAAATATATTAATTACAGGAATTAATGGAACAATTGGCACAAGATTGGGAGAAAAATTATTAAATTCAAAATATAAAATTTATGGCGTTGATTGGAAAAAGAATAAATGGGTTGATGATTTAAATAAAGTTAATATTCAAATTGATTTAAGGAATAAGAAATTAGTTTTCGAGAAACTACTTAAAAACATTGATCTTGTTATTCATTTAGCTGCCAATGCTCGTGTTTATGAGTTAGTAAAAAATCTAGATTTAGCAAGAGATAATATGTTGACAATATATAATATTTTAGAATTTATTCGCATAAATAATATTAAAAACATAATCTTTGCTTTTTCGAGAGAGGTTTATGGCAACACAAAAAAATAGTTCATAAAGAAGAAGATGTAAAAATAGAAATGTGTGAAAGTCCTTATACTGCATCAAAAATATTAGGAGAATCTTTAATTCATTCTTATCATAAATGTTTCAGTTTGAATTATGTTATTGTTAGATTTTCTAATGTTTATGGAATGTATGATGAAAGCAATCGGGTGTTGCCTTTATTTATTAAGACGGCAAAGAAAAATAAACCATTGATAGTGTTTAGCAAAGACAAAATTTTAGATTTTACTTATATTGATGACGCAATAGATGGAATTTTAAAAATTATTGAAAAATTTTCAAAAATAAAAAACAATACATTTAATATTAAAAGCGGCAAAGGAACAAAAATTTTAAAAGTAGCCCAATTAATTAAAAAATTTTTAAATTCAAAATCGAAAATTATTATTAAAGAAAATAGACCTGGGGAGGTAGTAAAATATATAGCAGACATTTCAAAAACAAAAAGATTGCTTTGTTATAAGCCAAAAATCAGCATAGAAGATGGCATAAAAAAATCAATTGAATGGTATAATAAAAATTAATTGGTCGTCGTTTTTAAGTTTTTAAAAATATGAAAAAAGCATTAGTTTGTGGAGCAGGGGGTTTTATAGGTCATCATTTAGTCCGCCGCCTTAAAAATGAAGGTTATTGGGTTCGCGGCGTTGATTTAAAATATCCAGAATATTCTCCAAAAGATGAAGCAGATGATTTTGTAATTGGAGATTTAAGAGATCCAAATGTCTGGGAAAAGATTTTAGATCAGGATTTTGATGAAGTTTATCAACTTGCTGCTGATATGGGAGGAGCAGGTTTTGTTTTTACAGGAGAAAACGATGCTGATATTATGCACAATTCTGCTTTAATAAATTTAAATTGTCTTTATTATTTAAAAGAAAAAGGTTTTAAAGGAAAAGTTTTTTATAGCTCAAGTGCTTGCGTATATCCTGAATATCGTCAAATGGATCCAAACAATCCTGGTCTTAAAGAATCAGATGCATATCCAGCACAACCCGATTCAGAATACGGCTGGGAAAAACTTTTTTCAGAGAGAATGTATTTAGCTTTTAATAGAAATTATGGAATTAATGTAAGAATTGCAAGATTTCATAATGTTTATGGTCCAGAAGGAATTTATGAAGGAGGAAGGGAAAAAGCGCCAGCAGCACTTTGCAGAAAAGTTGCCTTAGCTCCCGATGGTGGAGAAATTGAAATTTGGGGAGACGGAGAACAAACCAGAAGTTTCCTTTACATTGATGACGCTTTAGAAGGAGTAAGAAAATTAATAGATTCTGACTTTTTGGGTCCAGTAAATATTGGTTCAGAAGAATTAATATCTATAAATAATTTAGCAAAAATGATAATGGAAATTTCTGGCAAAAACTTGTCTATAAAACATATTTCGGGGCCATTGGGAGTAAGAGGCAGAAACTCAGATAATACTTTAATTAAAGAAAAGCTTGGCTGGGTTCCATCAAAACCACTCCGCGAAGGAATAGAAAAAACATATAGATGGATAGAAGGAGAATTAAAAAAACAAGGTAGAATAAACTGAAACCAGTCCCTCTTTATGATTAGAAATAAAAGTATATCAGTAATAGGATTAGGAAAGCTTGGTTCTTGTTTTGCAGTAAGTTTTGCTTATAGGGGATTTAATGTTTTAGGTTTAGATATTAATGAAAAAATAATTAACGATATTAATAACTCGAAGGCCCCATTTTTAGAACCAAATTTAGAAGAATTTATTAGAAAATCTAAAAATAGATTGAAAGCAACTAGCAATCCTAAAGAGGTTTTTGAATTTTCTGATTTTTATTTTGTTATAGTTCCAACTCCGTCAAAAAAAGACGGAAGTTTTTCAAATGAATATATCGAAAAAGCAATAAAGCCTTTATGCCAAGAACTTAAAAACTCAGATAAATTTAAAACATTTGTAATAACTTCAACAGTTTCTCCTTTATCTATTCAAAATGAAATTATTCCTTTAATAGAAAAAGTCTCTCATAAGAAATTTAATAAAGATTTTACAGTCGTTTATAATCCAACATTTATTGCAATTGGAGATATTATAAAAGGAATTTTAGAGCCAGACTTAGTTTTAATTGGAGAAAATAATAAAAAAATTGGAGATATTATTGAAAATTTTTGGAGAAAAGTTTGTATTAATAATCCTAAAATTG
>JBBINE010000018.1:0-12628 GCA_037444025.1 bacterium
TATCGCTGATTAATTCTCCTCGGACGGTTATGCTCCCGCCGAGGAACCCTCTTTTCCTCTCGCTGTTTATGCTGCTTATATTGACTTCAATGTTGCAGCGGAGGAAATCGTTAAAACTTGAAAAATGAGTGGGTGCATAGATATGACTCACCCAGAGATTCATAAAAATTATAAAATATTGGTCTCCTCCAAACTTCTGTTCAAGTTCTTTAATATCGGAGGAGATAACAAGAATAAAGGAAATACCTCTCCTTACCAAGAGATCGTTACAAACAATTGTGATCTCTTGGTTCAATTCATAAGACCACGGAGGGATTCCTATTACCCATACCTTACCCCTGTTGTTCGGCATTTGATAGTTATCTTGCCAATAATGAATTAACACTTTCGGCAGTTTTTCAAAATCATCATAAGGTTTGGGTTGGTTATCTGGCAGAGGGTTACTGGGCAGAGGGTTAGGAGTAGGTAAAGTTTGCCCCACGAGGCCCTTTAAAAGCATTAAAAACAAAACAAAAAAAAGAGAGAATGAAAGTTTCATTTTTTTCTAACCTCCTTGTAGATTTCTATTTTATATCTTAATCTAAAATCTAACTAAAATCTAAATTGATAGTTTATGAATATTGAAATTATAATTAAACATTTTGTTTATGTGATTGTTATTATGATAAAATTAATTTATTATCAAAATCAAAAGCGGCGGTAGTTCAGTTGGTAGAACGTCTCCTTGCCAAGGAGAAGGTCGCGGGTTCGAATCCCGTCCGCCGCTCTGAAGAAATTTAAATAAATTTATATCTACTTTTTAAGTATGGTTTATTTTCTTTTATTTCTTTTAGTTTTTAATCTTTATTTTTATTTTGATCTCATTTTGCCTCCTAAGGTAAAAATTATTCAACCTCAAAATAAAGAAGTAGTTAAAAGTGACAGTGTAGTTTTTAAGGGTTATGTTGATAGAATATCAGATTTATTTATTAATGAAATTCCAGTTTATTTCGATGAAAATGGTTATTTTGAAAAAGAGTTTTTTTTAAAACAAGGAGTAAATAGGTTTATAATAAAAGTAGTTAAATTTTTAGGTCAAGAAAAAAAGTTTGAGTATGAAATTGTTTTCTTTCCTAAATGAATAATAGATGAAAAACAAAAAAGATAACAAAGCAGAGAAAGAGATAGAAATATTAGTAGAGGAATTGAAAAAAGAATTTGGAGACGGTGTAGTGATGAGTTTAGATAAAATGCCTAAAATAGAAGTAGAAACAATTTCTACTGGCTCTCCTTCTCTTGATTTAGCTTTGGGGGTAGGAGGATTGCCGAGAGGAAGAATAGTAGAAATTTATGGACCAGAAAGCAGTGGTAAAACAACTATTTCTCTTTCAGTCATTGCCCAAGCGCAAAAAAATAATGGCACAGTAGCTTTTATTGACATGGAACATGCTCTTGATCCTGATTACGCCAAAAGAATAGGAGTTAACGTAACGAAGTTAGTTATTTCACAACCAGATAGCGGCGAAGATGCTTTAAACATTGTTGAAAGAATGGTGAGATCAGGTCTTTTCGATGTTATTGTAGTTGATTCAGTAGCTGCCTTGGTACCCAAGGTCGAACTTGAGGGAGAAATTGGTGATCAATATATTGGCTTACAAGCAAGGATGATGAGTCAAGCTTTGAGAAAATTAACAGGTATCATTTCTAAAACAAGGACTGTTGTTATTTTTATTAATCAAACACGGGCTCAGATAGGAGGAATGATACCTGGACAAGAAACAACACCCGGAGGAAAAGCTTTGAAATTCTATTCTTCAGTAAGGGTTGAACTTAAAAGAATTGCTCAAATTAAAAAAGGGGAAGAAATTATGGGAAATAAAGTTAAAGCTAAGGTTGTTAAAAATAAAGTGGCTCCTCCTTTTAAAACAGCGGAAATAGAGATATATTACGATGAAGGGATTTCCTATGAATCAGATATTCTTCGTTTAGGAGAAAAACATGGAGTAATAAAAAAGGTAGGAAATAGTTTTCTTTTTGGTGAAAGTAAAATTGGCTCTAGTTTTCAAGCAGCCAGAGATTTTCTTAAAGAAAATAAAGAAGTTTGTCAAGAAATTTGGAAAGAAATTCTAAACAAAACTAAAGAAGAATAAGATGTTTGCTAAAGTAAAGGGTACTACTCTCAATGGTATTTTTCCCGAAATTATAGATGTTGAAGTAGGACTTTTATCTGGTTTACCAACTTTTCAAATAGTGGGACTGCCTGATAAAGCTATCCAAGAAGCTAAAGAAAGAATTAATCTAGCTTTAAAAAATTTAAACATCAAACCTCCTAGCAAAATTAATAAAAGGATAGTGGTCAACTTAGCACCTGCTGATCTTAAAAAAGAAGGTCCTATATTAGATCTTCCTATAGCTTTAGGTTTTATTTTAGCTTCCGGACAAACAAAAATTATTGCTTCAGAATTTTTATTTTTAGGAGAATTAGGACTTGACGGAAGTTTGAAAAAAGTTAGAGGAGCTTTGCCCATTGTATTAAAGGCTAAAGACCTTGGTTTTAAAAAAGTTGTTCTGCCTACTGAAAATTTAGCTGAGGTTGTTTTTATCAAAGATGTAGAGATTTATTCTTTTAACCACTTGAAAGAGGTGATTAAATTTTTAGAAGGAGAAATGGTTAAAAAACCTGAAAATGATCAAGACTTTAACTTTGAAGAAAAGAATTTTGATCTTGATTTCATTGTAATAGATGATTATCTTTTAAGAGGGATAATTTTGGGAGTTTTGGGAAGGCATAACTTTTTACTTTTTGGGCCACCGGGTACGGGGAAAACATTGATTGCTCAAAATATAGTTAGTTTGTTTCCTAATTTAAGTTATGAAGAATCGTTAGAGGTTTCGAGTATCTACAGTTCTTTAGGTCTTTTAGAGAAAGAATTAATTTATAGGCCTCCTTTTCGTTCTCCTCATCACTCTGCTTCTTCTGTAGCTATTTTAGGGGGAGGCAAAGATGTTAAACCTGGAGAGGTTACTTTGTCTCATCGAGGAGTTCTTTTTTTTGACGAACTTCCTGAATTTAGAAGAGATGTTTTAGAAGGAATAAGAGAACCTTTAGAAACAGGAGAAATTACCATTGCTCGATCAAAAAAATCGATTAAATATCCCGCTAAGTTTCTTTTTATAGGAGCTTACAACCCTTGTCCTTGTGGTTTTTACGGTGATTCAGAAATTGAATGTCAGTGTTCTCTTTCTGAGATTAATAAATATCAAAAAAGAATTTCAGGGCCACTTTTTGACAGAATCGATATCCATTTAAACATTCCTCGTCTTAAAGGTGAAAAAATATTTAATATGGAAAAAAGAGATTTTAAAAAGATAAGGGAAAAAATTTTAGAAATCAGAGAAAAAATTTTGTTTAGATATCAAGATGAATTCTTTAAAAATAATAGTGAAATTCCACCAAATAAAATTAAAGAATATTGTCATTTAGATTTTGAAGCCGAGGACTTTTTGAAAAAAGCAGTAGATAAATTTAGACTTTCTTTGAGGGGAATACATAAAGCTTTAAAACTTGCTAGAACGATTTCTGATCTAGAAGGCAAGGAAACAATAGATTTAGTTTCTCTTGGCGAAGCGCTTCAATATAGGATTCCTTCTTATGATTAACCAAAATGTATTGGTGGATAATGTATAATTAATTTATGACCAAAGAGGAAGTTAAACTTTTAATAGAAGCTGAGCTTCAAAAACCGCCAGAGGAAATTTCTATTATTTCATTGGTGGATAATTTAATCTTATATACTTACAAGCTAAAAACTTCAGATATTCATTTTGAACCCCAAGAAAACACAGTAAAAGTAAGAGCTAGAATAGACGGTGTTTTACATACTATATTTTATTTGCCTCGAGAAATAAAAGAAGAAATTATTTCGCGTATTAAAGTTTTAGCTGGGTTAAGAACAGATGAACATAATGCTCCTCAAGATGGTCGTTTTAAGTTTAAAATTTTTGACGAGGATAAAAATTTTGATATTAGAGTTTCAATAATGCCTACTTATCATGGAGAAAATACTGTTTTGAGATTACTGACACAAAGTGATTCTGATTTCAAAATAGAATCTCTTGGATTTTCGGAAAGAGATCTTGCTATCGTTAAGGAAAATATTAATCGACCATACGGAATGATTTTAGTTACTGGACCTACAGGGTCGGGAAAAACTACTACTTTGTACACTATTCTTTCCGAATTGAATTCTGACACCATTTCAATTGTTACCTTAGAAGATCCTGTTGAGTATTCTATTTCAAATATTACTCAAATTCAGGTTAATCCTTTTACAGGTTTAACTTTTGGTAGTGGTTTAAGATCAATATTAAGACAAGATCCTAATATTATTATGGTTGGAGAAATAAGAGATAAAGAAACTGCTACTATTGCTATAAATGCAGCTTTAACAGGACACTTACTTTTGTCTACTCTTCATACCAACGATGCTCCTACAGCGGTAGTAAGACTCTCAGAAATGGGAATTGAAGATTTTTTGATTAGTTCAACCGTAAATGTAGTTATTGCTCAACGATTGGTAAGAAAAATATGCCCAAGTTGTAAAACGGAAAAAGCGGTAACTTTAAGTGATCTTGAAGTATTTAATAAATACTTACCCAAAGAGGAATTATATCAATTAGAAAATGTTAAAACTTTGTATTTTGGAAAAGGATGTAATCAATGTAATCAAACTGGTTATTTAGGAAGGATAGGGATTTTTGAAGTTATGCCAGTAACCAAAGCTATTCAAGAAGTTATTATGAAAGGCTGGGATAGTAATCAAATCAAAGAAGTAGCTATCCAAGAGCAAATGACTACTCTTATTCAAGATGGTTTTAAAAAAGTTTTAAAGGGAATTACTACTATTGAAGAAGTTTTAAGAGTGACTCATGAATAAAATTAGACTTCTCTTTCTAAAGGTTAGTACAGGAGATAAAATTTTTATAGCCAGAAATCTTAGTTTACTTCTTAAAAGTGGTATTTCTTTAACTGAAGCTTTAACTATTCTTTACAACCAATTTCATAAAAAGTCTTTAAAAGTTATTTTTAAGGAAATAATAGAAGAAGTCAATAATGGACAATATTTATCAGTATCTTTACAAAAATTTAGTAATTTATTTGGAAATTTTTTTATAACTCTTATTCATATAGGTGAACTTAGCGGCAATTTGATTGAAAACTTAGACTATATTGCCAAAGAACTTAAGAAAATACAAACCTTAAAAAAGAAAATAATTTCTTATCTTATCTATCCTGTTTTTGTTATAGTGGTTATTTTTATTGTTGCCTTAGTTCTTATTTTATTTGTTCTACCAAAAATCATTCCTATTTTTGAAAGTCTTAACTTAGAACTTCCGTTGATTACTAAGATTTTTATAAAAATTTCAAACTTCTTTATTAATTATTTCTTTCATGTTTTTATTATTTTTTCTTTAACTTTAGTCTTACTTTTTCTCTCTTTGAAGAATAAAGTTATAAGATTTTTTTACCAAACTTTTATTATGGGAATTCCTCTTTTGGGGACTATGATTAAAAAATATGTTTTATTAGAATTTTCTAGAAATTTAGCTTCTTTATTAAATAGTGGTGTTAAAATAATAGAAGCTTTAAAAATTACTGGAGAATCTCTTAATAACTTAGTGTATCAACAAAAAATTTTTGAAATGGTTGAGTATGCTAAAGCAGGTCATCCATTGGCAGAGTATCTTAGAAAATATCCAAAATTATTTTTTTATGACTTTTTTGAAATGATTGAAATAGGAGAAAAATCTGGTAATTTAGTTAATAATCTTGTTTATATTAGCGATATGTATGAAGAAGAAATAGACTCTAGTTTACAAAATTTTGTTAATTTATTCGAACCAATTTTGATTATATTTATTGCTATGGGTGTAGGCTTTATTGCTTTTGCTATTGTTTTGCCAATTTATAGTTTAACAGAGCAATTATCTAAATAAAATATTTTATTTGATTTCTTCATAATCGATGATTTGATAGAAATCAGAAGCCAAAGGAAAATAAGGAGGTGGTCTATAAAAAAGATTAGAATCATAAATCAGATTTCTATATCTATATCCTGAACAATAGGTGTTACCTCTGCAAACCCAGGCAAAGCCATATCTTTTATTAGAAGCTATCATCCCATATGAAGTTAATGAGTTTCTTAAATAAAAAGTACCGCATCCATTGCTATAATAAGGTCTACCTATAAACCCTTCTTGTGATACTAAGGCAGCATCAATTCTGATATCATTTTCGCTTTCTAAGCCTATTAATAAGTCTCCTTGGCTGATCAAAGAGATAGCATCGCTTCCGTCGTAGTTAGTATATCTTAGGGATTGATTGACTATAATTCTAGGTCTGGTGTTTTCTTGATCGGGGAACCTCCCCACCGCAATGGTGACTCTTCTATTATTAATTTGTCCTCTGACCCATAAATTATCTTCAAAAAACATAACTCCATTATCAGGAAGATCTCTGTCTCTTATAAGTGAAGAAGTTGAGTATATAGTCCAAGTTAAATTACTGCAACTTAAACCAGAAGATTTTATTCTAGTAACTTTATACAGGTCAAACTTATTATTAGGTTTTATAACTAGTTCGTATCCATAACCTTCTGAATTGGCCCAATAAAAACCGGAACTAGAAGCCATGTTTTTAATTTCAGCTAAATCAAGAGTTAACATATTAAAATCCAACCTTGGAACAGGAAATTTTCTACCTGCCTTAAAAATATCAGATCTTACAGGTACACTTGAGGGAGGAAGAGGATCTACTGGAGGAATGTGCGTATGAACCCCAAATTCATAACCACCACTGTGGTCAGGATCATCATAAGATTCCATAGCACTACTTACAAGATTATGAGCTAAACCATCGAATCTTATTCCTCCATTAGAGTATATTTCTCCATAAACCTCAGTTCCTTCTCCAAATCTTACATTTTCATTAACAATGATAGCATATTTAGCTAAAGAGGGTCTTCCGACTTTAACCTTAACTATTTTTTCTATTGGAGGATTGGAATCGATCTCTCCTTTTGATTTTATGGTGACAATAGTAGAACCAGTAGCTGGGGGCGTTATTTCTAATGTATATTTGCCTAAAAATCTGCCATTTTTATCGTAAAAATTTTGTACCAAAGGAGAATTGATGTTTTGATAATCTAAAGGATTATGATTTAACCTCCATCTATAATATTCAATGCCGCTTTCTGCTATATAAAGAGCCGTTGACTTATAGTATTCCTTTAAAGAATATTGAAAAGTTAAATAAAACCAGTTTATAAAAATTGTAATTATGAAAACAAAAATAGCACTGAATAAAATAATTTGTAAAGAAATTTGTGAATTTTTTGATTTCATTTAAACCTTAAATTTCTGGGAGTAATAATAACTTTTACTGTTTCTGGTTGTTTCTCTTTTTTTGTTTTAATTTTAAACTCTAATTTTATTGTTTTTATTTTGGAAATATCTATGGGATAATCTAGCCAACTATCTTCATCGGTATAATTTTCACTATAATAGTAGAATATAGTAGAAGTTGGTTCAATGTTTTCAAGCACTAAACTAATTTTTTCATTAGTCGGATCGTATCTTAAGGGGTCACCGCTAGGTTTAATAACTCCCCTTTTTAAGGAATTATCTTCTAAAAAATATCTTAACTTTTCAGCTAAGTTATCACCGTCAATATCACTGTAAAAGACAATAGTTGTAGGACTAGCTATTTCGAGAGGATAAGAACCTAAGCTTGAATTTCTCATAGCCCTTAATTCCTTCTTAAAGTTAGCTAAGATAAAATGAACATCTTGAAAATTTTTTAAAAACCACCATGTTTTTATTTGAAAATTTGAAAGATTAAAAATCATTAAAAATATAAGGAAAATAATAAAAACCAAAATAAAAATACCTATAGTAATTTCAATCAAAGTAAAGCCTTTGTTTATTTTTTTTCTTTGAATTTTACTTATTGTCAGTATAATTCCTAGAGTAAAAATTAATAAAAATAGTATACTAAATATTAATTTTGGATAAAATTTAAATTTTTCTTTTTTATTATCATTTGTTTTTTCTATTTTTATTTCTAGGGGTTTATCTACCAGAGTCAATTGATCATCTTTTTCTTGTAAGTAAATTAAAACTTGATAATTATCAGGCTTAAGCTCTTCTTGTTTTAGGGTAATTTTATTAGTAGAAGAAGGGAGATCAATTTCCTTAACAATATTTTGGTTTTTAGGATTTATAATTCTGACCTTATAGCCTTTATTCGATTGAGAAGAGGTCTTCCAAGAAATGTTAATTTCATTTTTATTTTCTTTTTTTTCTAAGGTAACAAAAGTTTTTTGAGTTTCACCTTTATTGTTGTTAGTGACATTTTTTTCTTCTTTTTTTATATTCTGAGTTTCTTCTTGTAAGTTTTTATTTTCAGAAAAATTTTCGGTATTAGTAGAGATTTCAGGTGTGGTAAAAATTCCTTCTTTATTACTTTGATTTCCCCAACTGTCTTTAACAAAGAGTTGATAAGTATAAGAAGTACTTGGTTGTGTGGAAAGATTAATAGAACATATGAAAATTCCTTCTAAACAATAGATAAAATTTCCAGAAAAATCAACAATTTGTCCTTCTTTTTCTGGATCTAAGACTAATTTATAATCTACAGCTTCATTGGCATTAAACTCGAAAACCGTTTGTGTAGCGGATAAAATGTTTATTTTAAAATTAGAAATTATTGGAGGCAGTTGATCGCTGTTTTCAAATAAAGAAAATTTAAGAGCAGATTCTGTTTCTTGATTATTAATATATAATTTACCTAAGTTTTGAGGTAAAATTAGGTTTTCTTGATGGGTAATTATTTGCTTTAAGTCAACAGTATATACTCTTAGGTTGGAATTTCTATTAACGATTTTTATTTTATATTCTTCATTTGCTTTTAAGTAAATATTCTGCCCTAAATCAATGTAAATTTTGTTTCCTTGCCAAAAAGGTGGCATTACAGGAATTGTTTTATTGATTGAAGCGATAATTTTATTTTGGCTATCGTAAATTTGAAATAAAACATTTCCTTCTTTAGAATTATCAATCCAAAGATTAAAACCACTTAAGTTATCTTCCGTAGAGATAAAAGTTTGATAAATATCTTTATTTAAAGTTTCAACAGGCTTAGCTAAATCAGGAGCAAATTCAAAATAAGCAGATTGGGCATAAATGAAAATATAGGGAAATATCAGAAAAAAAAGAAATAATTTCTTTTTTAAAAACATCTTATTTATTCTATGTTGATTTTAATTTCTTGCCAATCGTTGTTTACGTTAATATTAGTTGTGGTAGAAAAATTATTTTTAGTTATTTCTAGCGTATAATTGTCTAAATTTAGGTTATCAAAATAAGTTTGCCCCGGAGGAACACAAGGAGAAGAAAAATATATAGAAATTTCTTTTAATTTTGGAGTTTGAGAAGAATCTTCTGTTCTTAAATATACCTTATAACGAAGATATCTTGAATTGTTATGAAGAGGATTTATTGCTTGATTTTCTAAAGTATAAAAAGAGTTAGAAGTGCCATCTGGACCTACAAAATTCCAGGTTTGATTATCATTATTAGTCGCTAGCTGAAAATAAATATCTGTTCTGTCTGGTTTTTCAGACTCAAAACTTAGATTATAAAATTTGGTTTTATCAGTCCCTAAGTCAAAAGTTTTTGAAATTAACCATTCTGGTGAACTCGTCGGGTAACCTTCTTCGGTTAGGGTTAGTCTTATTTCTCCAGGGTATGAGTTAGTTTCTAGAAATTGACTTTTATCAGAGTAATTATCTGTTGACCAATCTGTTTGAAAAATAGTTTCCCTTCCAGAAATGAGAGTTTTTTGATAACTATTGTTTCTTAAAGAAACTGAAGCTTCGTTTACTAATTCTCCACTATTATTTACTAGATATACCAAAAGAGAAGATGGTTTTTTATTTTCTGTCATTAACCATAGTTGAGAAGAAGTGCCAGGGATAAGATTTAAAGGGGTTAGTAAATTAGAACCTCTAAGAAAGAAATTTTCATCATTCGTTTTTAAAGAATATTCATCCCACTCAAGATTATCAATTAATATTTGACCATTATTATCGGTTTCAAAATTTTGGGAAAATTTTAAAACGTCGGGATTTGTTCCAATTAGCTTAGTTCCTTGAAGAGAAAAGTTAAAATTAGGCCTAGAATTACAAAAAGTATCTATACTTTTAACTAATAAACTTGATTTTCTATCAATCTCGAAACTAACAGTAGTTACTTCTCTTTCAGAAACGGTAACATGAGGTTTTGAAGGATTGGGGTTATTTTCTGTTCGAGGATAAGTTTTATCTTCGGTGTAACCATCTTTAGTTACGGTAATTTCATAGGCTTCTATGCCTGTGGCTATATCAATAATAGGAAGAAAACCATTAACATCGGTTGTGTCTTCAATAGTAATTGAAGGATTATTTCTTTTAACTAAAACTTGAGCTCCCTCTACAGGTTTTCCATAAGCATTAAAGACTCTTACAAAAATGTGGCCATTATTAGATGAGTTTTCAATATCTTTAGGAGCAATAATATATGAAAGACTTATGGGTTTAATTTTAAAACTACAGTTTAAGCAGCTAATTTCTGTTTCTATAAACTTATAATCCGCCGGGGATCTATCAGGAGGTGTGCTTGTAATAGTACCATCAAAAGGATCATCTATGTTTCTAACTGTATAGACAATTTTAAAATTTAAATTATCTAACTGAATTATTTTTTCTTGTGGAAGAATACCGGGGGGATGTCCTTCTTTTATGCCAATTTGATCATAAGATAAATTTTTTATATATTCCATTTCACCTTCTAATAAGCGAAAAAGTTTTACTCTTAGATTGTTGATGATTAATATCTTAGTGGCGTTATCGATCATTGAATAAAAAATAAAACCCAAAAGAGAAACCAAAAAAATAGCCAAAAAAATTTCTAGTAAACTAAAGCCATCTTTTGTAACTATTTTTGACATTTTTTTAAAAAAAGTTTTTGATTTATAATTATTTAAAATATAGTTTAAATTTTAATTTAAAAGACAATTTGAACAAAATTGGTCGTATTTAACAATTTATAAAACTAAAATAATGAAAAAAGGTTTTACTTTAATAGAGGTTCTTTTAGTCATAGCTTTCATTGCTATCTTGGCCGTTGTTATTGTTTTAGCTATCAATCCAGGAAGACAATTTGCTAAAATGAGAAATACCCAAAGGTCATCTGATTTAAACACTATTTTAAATGCTATTGTACAGAATATGACTGATAATAAAGGAACTTTTGTATGCAACGGTGTTGCTTATGCAATAACTTCTACTTATGCTACTATAGCAGCAAATAATCTGGGAGCAGATTTAGCTCCTTGCTTGGTTCCAGTTTATGTTCCTAAAATGCCCGTTGATCCCCAGATAGGGAATTGGATAAGTACGAGTAGTTACGACACTGGTTATTTGATATATCAAGATGCTGGAGCTGGTAGAATTTTTTTAAGAGCTCCAGCAGCTGAATTAGGAGAAACTATTGAGCTTCAAAGGTAAGAATTTAAAACAAATAGATTGGAAGGTAAAAAACAGGAATGGTTAAAAAAGACCATTCCTGTTTTAAAATAAATACTTCTTTTTCCGGTTTTTAGACCAAAGATTTCCTTAGTTAAATTTTTAATAGTTTTTAAATTACAGTCACCTAAAATGCCTAGATAAATATTATTAGGAACAAAATATTTTTCCCATGTTCTAATCATGGAAGATCTGGATAATGTTTTTAAATTTCTTATTTGTATTTTGAAATTCATTAATTTCACTAAAGGAGTTTTTTTTTAAAAAAAGCTTGCCTTTCTACAAATTCTAAAAGAGAATAAATTGTTGCTCTTTTTGTTAACTCTTCCAAGATGACCTCTTTTTCTTTTTTAAAAACTTTATCATTTCCAAATTTTGGATAAAAAATAACTTCTTTTATAATATTCAAGCCTTCTTTTAATTTATTTTTAGGTAATTCTAAATCAAGATCTATAAAATAGTCTGTGGTAGTTAGGCTATAATTTCCTCCTAACATCTCGATATATCTATCTAAACTATCTTCGTTATTAAAGTTTTTAGTGCCGAATTTAAGACAATGTTCTAAGAGATGAGCTAAACCTATATTTTTGTTATTTTCAAAAAAATAACCATACTTTACCCTTGTTTTTATTAAAATTCTATTAATTTTTTTCTTAATAAACAAAACCTCTAATCCATTATCCAATTTAAAATTATAAATACCGCGCATTTTTTAAAATTAAATTTTAATTTCAAATAATTTTCAAATAATTTTTCTCTGTAAATATTTTACTTTCTATTAATTTTACAATATCTTATTACAGAATGGCTGAAAGATCTTTTTGAGACTCTATTTATCAATATGGGTAGCGGAGGTACAGAATCTTATAATATGAAAATTAAAACAAACAAAGATGGTAATGTGACAGATGTAATTTATTGGAAAGGAAGTGATAGTTCCGGACACGGACACATATGGGGTATCGATACAGATAAACCAGGAGGTTGAGAAGACAAGTAGCTTCTGAATTTTTAGAGGAGGTTTT
>JBBINE010000019.1:0-10205 GCA_037444025.1 bacterium
AATATACTCTTTTAATTTATTCCATGTAAGTTATTTCAGATAAAAATTATAATTTTAAAATATAATATCTTGATTTAATTAAAAAAGAGGGAGTGCAAGCGCGAGCTTTTTTTATTTTTTATAGGGGATATTGCTTTCAAACATAATATCCCCTCTTTTTTTATTTTTAAAATTTTTGTTTTATAATAAAAATAGCTGTCACAGTCCCTCCTTTCTCTTTTTTTGGGGAGTATTCTCCCCGTTTTTTTTGATATACTTATTTTATGATGTACTTATTTTAAGTAAAGTTAAGTTAAAAATTAATATAAATTGATAAAAGTCGTGATTTCATATTATAAAAACAATAAAAATCTTAAATTTTCAACATAGAAAATGAAGATAAAATTATCTATTTTTTCAGGTAATATTGGGAAATTTATCTCTCTAAAAAGTATTACTAAAAGAAAAAAAACAATTTTTTTATTGTTGCTGTTATTAATTGGTGGTTACCTAATTTATACCAAGTTTAAAAAGGAAGAACAAATAAGCTATGTTTTAACTAAAGTTTCTAAGGATAATCTGCAAGTTACTATTTCTGGATCTGGTTATGTTACCTCAGAATCTCAACTTCAACTTAAATCAAAAGTTGGAGGTAAGATTGTTTATTTAGGAGTAAAAAATGGAGATTATCTTAAAAAAGGGGATTTAATTTTAAAAATAGACGATACTGAGGCTCAAAAATTAGTTAAAGATGCAGAAATAAGTTTAGAAAATGCTAAATTGTCTTTAGAAAAAATTAAAAAGCCCATAGACAAAGATCAAATTTTACAAGCACAAAGTTTACTAGAACAAACTAAGGAAGAGAAAAGAAAAACAGAGGATGATTTAATTAGTGAATACGAAAATTCCTTTATTAAAATTAATCAAGTCTTTAAAGATATCCCTGATATTATAGAAAGAGTTAAAAATGATCTTTTTGTCTTGGATATTTCTAAACAATATGTTAATATTGATTATTTTGCTGAGCTAATTAGATTTTCTAAGCCAGAAGTTATCCCAATAAGAGATAATGTTTATATTTATTATAAAAAAACAAAAAATGATTTTAATAAATCATTTGATCTATATAAAAATTTAAATAAAAACTCATCTTATGAAGATATCGAAGAAACACTAAATCTTACTTCCGAAACAGTTAAAAATCTTTCTGAAACTCTTAAAAACGCTATCAATGTTTTAGAAAGTTATCGAAATTTTATTCTAGAATCTAAGGGAACGGGAAATGACTATGTTTATACTTTATTAGACAAATTAAATAATTATCTTACTACTATTAATACACATGTTACTAATCTAACTTTATCTAAAAATAATATTAGCCAACTAAAAAATTCTTTAAATTTAGCTGATCAAGACATTCAATTTAGAGAAGAACAGCTTAATAAGCTTTTAAGAGGTGCTGATGAACTTGATATTAAAATGCAAGAACTATCTGTAAAACAAAAGGAAAATGATTTATTGAATGCTAAAAGAAAGTTGGAAGATTATTATATTTATTCACCTTTGAGCGGTTATATAGGACAGATCAATATTAAAAACGGAGAAGAAATAAACGCTGGGACAGTTGTAGGTATTATTACTAGCAGGGAAAAGATAGCCGAAATTTCCTTAAATGAAATTGATTTAGTTAAAGTAAAAACTGGACAAATGGTGATGTTAACTTTGGATGCTGTTCCTGATAAAAAATATAGAGGAAGAGTGGTAGAAATTGATCCTATAGGTTCTGTAGATCAAGGGGTGGTAAACTATAAAGTTAAAATTATTTTTGAAAATCCATCTCCAGAAATAAAAGATGGAATGAGCGTAGATGCCGAAATTATTACCGAGAGAAAAGAGAATGTTCTTTTAGTTCCTAATCAGGCAATTAAGAATTTAAGAAATCAGAATTATGTCGAGATGGTTTTAGATGATATTAATTTTCCTCAAAACAGAAATCAACTGATAATTAATTATCAACCCAAGACAGAGAGAAGATTCATTAAAACAGGTTTAGCTAATGATGAATTTACTGAAGTTGTTTCAGGTCTCAAAGAAAACGATATAATTATTCTTCGTTCTTCAGGTGGTAGTAAAAATAATATAAATCAGCAAAGGAATATATTTCAGTTTGGTGGTCCAGGTCAGTTACGTGGAATTAGATCTTCTGGTATAAGACAATGAAGGAGGATCCTGTTATAAAGATAGAAAACGTTTCTAAAATATATCAAAGCGGTGAAGTTGAAACCATAGCTTTAAAGGATGTTTCTTTCGAAATTAATAGAGGTGAAATGGTAGCTATTATGGGGCCTTCTGGGTCGGGAAAATCAACTTTAATGCATATCTTAGGATTTTTAGATAAGCCGACGAGTGGAAGGTACTTATTTAATGGACAAGATGTTAGTAATCTTGAAGATGATCAATTGGCTCTTTTAAGACTTAAAAAAGTGGGTTTTGTTTTTCAGAGTTTTAATTTAATTTGGAGAAAAACAGTCATAGAAAACGTATCTTTACCCTTGTTTTATGCAAAAGTGCCAAAAGAGAAAAGGTTAATCTTATCTCAAGAAAGTCTAAAAAAAGCCGCTTTTCCAGAAAAATTTATAAATTATTACCCCAACCAGATTTCTGGAGGTATGATGCAAAGGGTTGCTATAGCTCGTTCTTTGGTTAATGATCCAGAAATTATATTGGCTGATGAACCAACGGGAAATTTGGATACGAAAACTGGAGATAAAGTTTTAGAAACTTTTCAAGATTTAAATTTTCAGAACGGAAAAACAATTATAATTATTACCCATGAATCATATGTTGCTGAGCATTGTCAAAGAATAATTCATATAAGAGACGGGGAATTAGTCGGTGATGAAATTAATAAAAGTCAAAAAATAATAAGCAATAACAAATAACTAAAAATAATGAATTTTTTTGATCTCGTGAAGGAATCTATTGATTCAATATTTCATAATAAACTAAGATCAGGATTGACTATCTTGGGGATTGTTATTGGTATTGCTGCAGTTATCATTATGGTTTCTTTAGGACAAGGAGCGCAAAAACAAATAGTTCAAAGTATACAAAACTTAGGATCAAATTTGATTTCAATATTTCCGGGTGTTATTCAACCGGGAAGAGGTTTTGTAGCTACTGGCCGAGGAACATCTCAAACATTAAAACTGGAAGATATAAATGTTTTGAAAGATATAGAGACAATTGAATATATTTCTCCGGAATTAAATAGAAGAGGTCAGGTAGTTTCTGAATCGGGTAATAATATTAATACTTTAATTATTGGAGCTTATCCAGAATATTTTATTGTGAGAAATTTTGAAATTGAGGAAGGTATGTTTTTTACTGAAAACCAAATGAGATCTCTTACCAGAGTAGCAATTTTAGGTAATCAGGTCAAGCAAGACCTTTTTGGCGACGAAAATCCTATTGGTAAAAAAATAAGAATAAATAATGTCTCTTTTAAGGTTATAGGAGTATTGAAACCCAAAGGAAGTACTGGTTTTATTAATCCGGATGATTCTATAGTTATACCACTATTACCTATGCAAAAGTTTATTAGCGGTAACGAATATCTTTCCAATATTTCTCTTAAAATAAAAGATAAAAATTTAATTGATCAAACTATAGATGAAGCAACAATTAAATTGGCCCAAAAACATAGAGTTCCTATTGAAGAACCAGATTTTTCTATCATTTCTCCACAAGAGATTTTGTCCACTTTTAATCAAATAATTAGAACTTTAACCTTATTTTTAGCTTCAATTGCAGGAATTTCTCTAGTAGTAGGAGGTATAGGCATTATGAATATGATGCTTACTACTGTAAACGAAAGAGTAAAAGAAATAGGAATAAGAAAGGCAATAGGAGCAAAAAGAGGTGATATTAATAAACAATTTTTAATAGAATCTATAGTCCTTACTTTCATAGGTGGGATTTTGGGTATAATTTTAGGTGTGGCTTTTTCGTTATTAATATCAAAGCTTGCTAATTTAGCTGTTTCTATTTCTCTTTTTGTGATTATTTTAGCCTCAGGAATTTCGATTGCTGTAGGTATCATTTTTGGTTATTGGCCAGCTAAAAGAGCTTCAGAACTAGATCCCATAGAAGCTCTGAGGTATGAATAAAAATCTTTTAAAAATTAGTTTAATTTTTAATATTTTTTAATTCAAATAAATAACTTTTAAATTTTTTCAAAATAAATTTTATGGGAGAAATAAAAGTTGAGTTTGAAAAAATAGGAGATAACGGTGTAAGTATTGGAAAATATAAAAATAAAATAGTTTTTTCGTATGGAATTATTCCCGGAGAAAAAGCAAAAATCTTAATTACTAAAGAAAAAAAAGATTTTATCAAAGGAGAACTTATAGAGATTTTAGAAAAGTCACCCTATAGAATTGAAGCTCGAGAAGATCATTATTTATCCTGTTCTCCTTGGCAAACTTTTGATTACAAATTACAGGTTGAATTGAAAAAGAAAATCTTAAAAGAAATTGTTAAAAAATTTAAATATGATATCGAAATTAATGATTTTTTTATACCCAAAAATATTTTTGAATATAGAACAAAAATTGAATTTAGTTTTATTGAAAATGATAAATTACTTTTAGCTTTTCATAAAAGAGAAAATCCTTTCGTTAAAATTCCTTTACCACAAGGATGTTTTCTTATTGATCAAAAAAGTAATTATGCTGCTTTAGATTTGTTAAAATATTTAAATTTAAACAAAGTTCAAGATCTAAAAAGTTTAATTATTAGAAGAAGTATAAACTTTAATCATAAAATTTTATGTCTTTTAAGCAAAGAACAAAAGATAAAGATCAATTATTTACCTAAGGATACTTCGGGAATAATAGTTGCCTTTTCTAATCCTAAATCTTCAGTAAGCAGTTTTAATGAAATATTAACAATTATTGGCGAAAATAAAATTGAAGAAAAAATAAGAGATAAAAGATTTATCTACGGATATAGATCTTTCTTTCAGAATAATATAGAAATGTTTGAAAAAAGTTTGCAAATTATGAAAGAAAATTTAAAAGAATCTAACAAGATTGTTGACCTTTATTGTGGCGTTGGTGTTATTGGAATTGTGTTAGCTGAGCAAAGTAAAAAAAATTTCTTTGTTGAGGTAGAAAAAGAAAGTATAGATTACATTAGGGCTAATTGTGAAAATAATAATATTAAAAATTATGAGTTAATTAATTTAGCTTCGGAAAAAATTCCCGATACGGTTTTAAACAATACTGATCTTTTAATCTTAGACCCACCACGTTCTGGACTTCATAAAAATTTAATTAAAAAAATATTAATAACTAAACCTAAAAACATTTTCTATCTTTCTTGTAATCCTCTAACCCAAATAAGAGATTTTTCAATGATAAAAGAATACTACACTATTGAAAAATTTTATGGTTTCGATTTTTATCCCAATACGCCACATATTGAGAGTTTAATGATTTTAAAATCAAAAACAGAAAATTAATAATTTTTTTTTGTTTTTCAGCTATTTTTAAATTAAAATATATTTAAGAAATAGTAATTTTTTACTTAAAATATTTAAAACTAATAATGGCTAAATTTTTCTTCTTAAACGTAGGATTTGCGATAACTTTTTATACAATAATTACTTCCTTTTTATTTTTAATTTTTTCTATTTTAGATTATAAATTTCCTGATAGAATTGATTTTACTTATTTTAATCCTCCTTCTTTACAATTAGCTTTTATTTTTGTTTTAACTCCAATACTCATCCTGTTAAAATATTTTATCAATTTAGAAATTAAGTCTAATCCTTCTCAAAAAGAATCAAAACTAGTTCAATGGATAAGTTATTTTACAATTTTTATTTCAGGTACAGCTCTAATATCAGATTTAGTAATAGTAAGTTTTTATTTTTTTTCAGGTAAAGATATTACTTTGAAATTTATATTGAAATCTTTAACAATTTTTACTCTTGCTAGTCTTATTGCTATTTATTATTATTTAGAAATAAAGAATAAAATCAGCTTTAATCAAGAAAAATTTTTAGGATTGCTTTTTGTTTTTTTGATGTATTTAACAGTCTTTTATAGTTTTTTAATTTTTGGCACCCCGAGTGTTCAAAGAAAAATGAGAATTGATAATCAAAGAATAAATCATCTTCAAAGTATCCAATGGGAAATAAGAAATTATTTTGTTAATAAAGGTAAATTACCAGAATCGACAGAAGAAATTTATGAATTTAGTTCTTTTGTTATTCCTAAAGATCCTATAACCCAGGAAGAATATCAATATAGAAAAATTGACGATTTAAATTATGAGCTTTGTGCTAATTTCTATTTAGAAAATTATGCATTACAATTTCCTTCTCCTTATAAAAATGAGGATTGGACGCATCCTGTAGGGAAATATTGTTTTCAAAGAAAAATAAATTCAGCAATAGATAAACCAATAATTCCAAAAGATTAAAAATTAATAATAAAATGGTGAAACTTATTCTTTTAAGGCATTTAAAATCGCAGTGGAACTTAGAAAATAGATTTACTGGTTGGGTAGACATACCGATTATTAAAAAAAGATTTAAAATTCCTCAACTTGATTTTGATATTGTCTATACCTCCTCTTTAATTAGGAATATTCAAACCGTACTTTTGATATTTCAAAAAAAGAAAGAATATCCTATTTTTAGACATTTTGATGGAAAAATGAAAAAATGGGGTAATTTTAACTATTGGACAAAAAACAAAAATACCCATGAGCCTTATATTTTTGTTTATGTTACTGAGAAGTTGAACGAAAGATATTATGGAAAATTACAGGGGTTAAACAAAGAAGATACCATTAAAAAATATGGCAAAGAGAAAGTAAAGGTTTGGAGAAGAAGTTATGATGTTGCACCGCCAGGAGGAGAAAGTTTGAAGGATGTGATTAATCGAGTTATTCCTTTTTATAAAAAATATCCTGAACAAGATTTAAAAAAAGGAAAAAATGTTTTGATTGTCGCTAGTCATAATTCTTTAAGAGCAATAGTTAAATATATTGAAGGAATAGACGATCAAGAAATAATCAATTTTGAGTTGCCCTTTAATGGTAAAAGGATTTATAATTTCATTAAAGGTAAATATATTTTAAATTCATCTTAAAAATTTAAAATGAAAATATTACAAGAAATTTTTATTTTATCTATATTTCTGTTTTCGTTAATAACTTATAGACAAGAAGAGAAAATAGAGACTAAAAAAATATATCAATCAAAAGGACATGAAGAATTAAGTATTCATAAAGGCCGTTATGAAAGTAATGAAGGTATTTTTTTTATTGTTGACAACAAAGGAAATGTAGCTTTTGATGTCGTGATAGAAGGAGGAGGATTTGTTATTATTAATGATCAAGAAAATAAAAAGTATGATGCTATTACAGATTTTTTATCTTTTCAGATGGCAAAGGATTTGCTTATGTAGCCTGAGAAGCATATAAATGTTTTGTAATTACTCATGACCAAGAAGAAAAAAATATGACTATGTCTCTGAATTGTATTTGTTAGATGGAGAGTGATGGAAAAATTAGAGTAGTTTAATTTAATAAAAAATAAGTAAAAAATTCAAAAATTAAAAATATACAAAATGAAAAAAATAAATGTTTTAACATTTTTCTCTATCCTTTTTATCTCTTTTGTAAGTATAAATAATTTTTCTTCAGCACAAAAGGAAAGTACATGTCAATTTAAGAGAGTTTTATTTATAGGTATGAGAGGTCAAGATGTTAAATGTTTACAGCAATATTTAATTAAAGAAAAACTTTTAAATATTAACCCCTCAGGTTATTATGGAAAATTAACAACGAAGGCTGTTCGAGATTGGAAGATTAAATATAGTATTAAACCAACAACAGGTATTTTTGATAAAAAATCGATAGAAAAATACCTTGAAATAATTACCTTCAGAACTCAAGAAGAAAAAGTCAGCAGTATCTCTATTTCGACAAATACAATTGTTGCTTCAACAACATCAACCGTGTCTTTAGGTGATTTATCTTTACCAGAAGTTCCAGATTCAGAAATAAAAATTAGCACAGAGGGAATAAAGAATAATGTTGATTATTTTTATTCTTTGTTCAATAAAACAAAAGATAATTTTTCCCAAGAAGAAATCTCGTCTTTTTTAGAAAGAGCTAAAGATAATCCTTTAATTTTTGTTTCTCCATCTCTATATATAGAAAATTTTTTAGAAGATAAAAACTTTAGAGATAAAAATATTTCTCATGTCAATAATGATATCTTATTTTTCGAAAAAGTTTATTTAAAAAATCTTGAAATAAAGAAAAAAACTATTATTTCTTCTCAGCTCAAAGATTTTCATAAAAAAAATATAGCTTTAGATATTTTAACTTTAGATTTGATTAGTAAATTTAGAAATTACATCAATGGAATTAGTCAAGAAAAAGAATTCATTGATTATTTTCGAAAGTATAAGAGCTTAATGGAGAAAGAACAGTTTAATATTTATAATCTTCTCTTAAATGATAAATCATCTCACCAAAATAAAATTCAAATCAAACATTCACTATTATCCTTTGTAGTTAACCTTTTTAATATAAAAATATCTTTAGCTCAGAGTTTTTTTTTCAGACCTTTTGGTGGAACGATTTTTTTTGTAAAACCATGTCCAATGCCACCCGGCTTTGTTCTTAATGTACTTGGACACAATCCAGGTGACTATTTTATTACGTGGAATACTCAAATTTTTCTTTGGAGCCAAGTATATAGAGTTGGTCCAAATGTTCTTGGATTGTCTTTGCCTAATCCTATATCTTGTATGAAGTGGGATCCAGGAAGCCTATTTACGAGCGGTAAATGGACTAAAGATTTTTTTATGTATCCTGTTATTATGATAGGTACTAGTTTATAAGGTCGAAGTAATTAATTTATAATTGAAATAATTTATAATTGAAATAATGGAACAACAACCAAAATCAAATTATGAAAAATTAGATAAAGAAATTGTATTAGATTTTAAAGGTAGGCTACAAGATTGGACGGAATTGATAAATGAACTTATTAAAAGATATGGTCCGGAAAAAAGACTTAGAGAAGTGGCGGAAGAATTAAGGAAATTAGCTAAACACCAAGAAATAAGAAATGAAGATACTGATAAAGATAGTAAAGAATAAAAATTAATTTAGAAATTTTTTATTATTTGTGAAAATAAATGATTTAAGTTATTTTAGATTATCTTTATGAAAAAAATTTATTTGTCTTTTTTCCTTTTAATCATCTCTTTATTTTTTCTATTATTTTTTTTAAGATGGAATTCGGGAATAAAGCATCATGAGATTCAGCAGGAAGAAGATTATGTTAAATCAACTATAAATTGGAAACAATTTTTACAAGAAATACAAATATTAGTTGAAAAAGAATTTCCTGGTGGAAATTTTAAGGGAAGCGTTTATCATGTAAAAGATATAACAGGGGATAATATTCCAGAGGTTTTAGTTGAAACTGGGAGAGGAGGGGCTTCAACTATTTCTTTAGCATTGTTTCAAATTGAAAATAAGAAACCAAAAATTTCTTACTTTAAATTAAAAAACGGTTCAATAGATAAACTAGAATTTATGGTTGGAAGTGGTGGAGCAGGAAGATATGGCTTTGATGTAGAAACTAATACTTATGAAAAATTAATTTACTATATAAATTATTCTGCTTATAATGAAGAGAGTGATTTTTGTGACGTTGATGCTTATCTTTGGAATGATAAAGAGAATATTTTTGAATACAATGAAAAATTAAGCCAAAAATATAAAGAAATTAGTTGTAAAAATATATGTAAAAGTTATAAAGAAAATAGTGATCTTAAAAATTATTTTCAAAGGATTTGTAAGGATTATTGGAAATAAAAAAGCTCCGGCTATTTGCCGGAGCTTTTTTAAATTCATTTAAGCTTTATTTATTTGTTTATATATTTAAATCAATTCCAGGATTTTCTCCTGTTGCTCCTGAGCCACAATTTTTTCTATCTTTGACAAATTCATCCCAAGCATTTTTGTGGGCTTTTTTATATTCTTGCCACGTATCCCTAAATGCTTTTCTGAAATTCATCCAAGCAGTCTTTACACCCTCCTTGGCAGATTTAACATCACTCATTGACCAAGATTCTAGCAAAGCGTTTTTTCTTTCTTCATATGCCTGATTTAATTTATTGAAATAATTT
>JBBINE010000020.1:0-10023 GCA_037444025.1 bacterium
TATTCTCCTATAAGCATTCTTTACTTATTTGATAAAAATTCAATATTTTAATGTGTTTTTTAGTTTTCCACAATTTCCACATATTTTACACATATTACCATTTTTTACCACATTAATTACACTTTAACCTATTTTTTCTTTAATAAAAAAAATAATAGCCTTCAAAAAAGTTTGATCTTATCTTCGATTTTTATTTTTTTTAACATTTTTTCAACAGATTGAATTGAAAAAGTTATTTTTATCTCAAAATAAAAAGAGGCCTCGCTTTGAAAAACGAGGCCTCTTTGTTAAAAGGGTTTTTTATTTCTTTCCACCCTTTTTACTCTTTTTCTTGCTAGCCATCTCTTAGATAAAAATTTTTTTTAAAAAGAGGGCCGACCAATCCCTCTTAGTTAACTTTTTAGATTGCTTTTATTTTTTATTCTTCTTATTTTTAATTTTTACTTTTTATAAAATAATTCTAGCAGAAAAATTTTTCATTGTCAATATTATTTATCAACAATTTTAATTTCTCTTTCAATTTTTATTTGAAACTTATCTTCAATTCTTTTTTCAACATATTCAATTAAACTTAAAACATCATTAAAGGTAGCTCTTCCTAAATTGATAATAAAGTTACTATGTTTTTTTGATATTTCTGCTTCACCAATTCTTTTACCACTAAGTCCAGCTTCAGCAATTAAAAAAGCAACTGGTATTATAGGAAAAGGATCTGTCTTTAATTTATTTTTTTCTAAAACTAAATCTTGTAAGAACTTAGGAGCTTGAACAAAAGGATAATTTTTAAAAACACTGCCGGCATTAGGAAATTCTAAAGGATGTTTTTCTTTTCTATAATTAATTTTTTCTTCTGCTCTCTTTTTAAGATCTTGAGAGTTAAATCCCGTGTTAAAAACAAATGTTCCTGAAATAATAAGCCACTCTGGATTTTTTTTAAAAAATGAATTTCTATATTCTAGTTGGCATTCTTCTTTACTAAAAATTTTTCTTTTATTTTCTTTTAAATTAACAGCTTCTACTTTAGTAAGTAAATTTTTTAATTCTCCGCCAAAACAACCAACTCCCCCTTCAATTCCTCCTCCAACAGTTCCTGGAAGTCCTCCAGCCCATTCTAATCCTTGATAGCCTTTACTAATAGCAAAATCTAATAATTCACTGACTAAAATACCACTTCCTACTTCAAGTAAGCCGTTTTCAATTTCTTTAATAAACCTAAAATTAGGTTTTAACACTATGCCATTAAAATCATTAATTAAAATATTGGTTCCCCCACCCAAAATAAAAATATCTTCTTTCACCTTTAGATTTAAAAATCTTTTTAGATCTATAAAATTTCCAAGTTGAATAAAATACTTAGCTTTACCACCTATTTTGAAACTGGTAAGGGAACTAAGATTTTTGTTTTTTATAATTTTCATAAAAATATTGTCTAATCGATTATTAAGCACAATAAAATTGCTTTGTAATTTAATAATACTTTATCAATCTTCCCTCTTTTTAACCTCTTGATCATATTTTTTCCATGCTTCAAAAACTTCAGGATAACTTTCCATCAATTTATTTAAAATCAATGTCCTCATTGATTTAGTATCTACTGTCTCGAAATTTTCCAATTGTTCTAAAACATAAGAACTAATTTCTTCTTTAACTTGAAAAATTTTATCCTCGGAATAACCTGCTTGTTGACAAGATTTTTCTAAAGAATTTTTTATTTTCTCTATTTGAAATTCTTCTAATTGACCGTTTCTTTTTTGAACTCTTTTTATCATTTTGATAAATTAAACTAAATAGGCGACTCAATAATTAATTTACAATTTATATTTTAATCGAAAGATATAAAATAACGAAATTGATTAAAGGAATGAAAATTAGTTTTAATTTTTGTTTTTCTGACTGCTATTTATTTTCTCATTTTCTTTAATCTGTTGAGTAGTGGTTTCCATAATTATCTTCTCTGTCTTTATCATTATTTTCTTAGGAGAAATATCCACCAATTCTAAATTTTGAGAAAAACTAATATCTTTTTCAGAAATTTTATAAAAATATGTTTTTGCTTCTCGATAATCCTTTAAATCAATTTTAATTTTTATATTTCCTGATGATAACATATCAAAATCCCTTTTTCTCCCCATAAAAGTTAAAATTACCTCTTTTGGTTTTATCTCCTCTATCTTCAAATCATTGCTTAAATTAATAAATTCTAACTGAGAGGTAAAAGTTTTCTGAATAAAACCTAAAGAAGGTAAAGAAATATAAAACCACATAATAAAAGATATAGCTAAAGAAATTATTCCTATAAATATATTAGACTTGATTACTGCTAATTTGTTTGCTTTCGTTTTGTTTTCGGTCTTTTTATAAAAATCATCTAATATCGATTCTATTTCTGTTATATTTTCAACAATCTTGATATTTCCATTATGAGCTACTGACATTGTACCTCTTTCTTCGGAAACAATAATACTGAGACAATCAGTTTTTTCAGTAATACCTAAACCTGCTCGATGTCTAGTACCACCTCTTAGTTCAGAAGGATAATTTTCGCTTAGAGGTAAAGTAACCTTAGCTTCTCTTATTTTATTATTTCTAATAATGATAGCCCCATCGTGTAAAGGTGAAGAAGTATTAAAAATAAAAGTAATTATTGCTGGTGAAATTTCTGAATTTAATTCGATTGAATCTTTAATATAATTCTCTAACTTTTCTTCACCCTCAAAAATAATTAAAGCCCCTGTTTGAGTATTTTTAAGAATTTCAATACTTTGAACAATCTTTTTTAAATTTTCCTCTGTTAATTTTCTTCTCTTTTTAAGTTTAAAATTAGTAGCCAAGAAAAAAAGTCTTTTGATTTCATCCTGAAAAACAACAACTAAAAATATAAGAAAGACACTTAAAAAATTATTAATTATCTTATAAGATAAAATGAATCCTAACCAATAAGACAAAAAATATATCACAAACAACAAAGCCGTTACAATTATCAAAGACAGATATCTTATTCTTTTTAGAAACAGAAGAAAAAAGTAAATTATAAGGAAAACAATTAAAATGTCTATAATATCTAAAAGTTTAATATTTCTAACAACGATCTTAAAATTTTCTAAATTTAAGTACTCAATAAATTCAAAAAAATTTAATATCATATTAACTTAAACTTAATTTTAATAAGTAATCCTTAATTATTTTAAGACAAAAATCAATTGCTAATTCAGTTCTCATTTTTAAAAATCCTCCAGCTGCATTTTTATGTCCTCCACCATTAAAATATTCTTTAGCTAAATAACCTACATCAATTTCTCCTTTTGATCTCAGGCTTAATTTAATTCCATCTTCTCTTTCTTGAAAAAGAATAACTACTTTGACATCTTTGGTTGCTTGATTTAATGTATTGGTTAAAGATTCAATTCTATTTCCCGTATCAGTAACTAAAACCCATAAAATACCTTCGTCGAAAACAGCTTGACTCATAATTGTTATCTCTCTTTTAAAATCTTCCCAATTTTTTTTAAGTAAGGTATCAACAATAAAAGAATAATCTCCTCCTTTTTTTATTAAATCGGTTACTATATCAAAAACAACCGCTAATTGATGAGAATTCATTTCCACGGTTAAAATCAAAGTATCTCCTAAAATCCCAAATAATAATAAAGTAGACAAATAATGATCAATATTGATTTTTAATTCCTTGGCTATTAAATAAACAATTTCTGCCGTGGAAGATGAATTTAAAACCAAATTTAAATTAGCTTCTCTTTGGTTGGTAGCATGATGATCAATTATTATGGTAATTTTATCTTTAGCGTAATTATAGAATTTATCACCTGTTCTAGCAAGTCTATCACAATCCAAAATAATAACGTTATTAAAGTCTATGTTTAACTCTCTGATAATTTTTACCCCAGAAAAAGCAAATTTATATTTTTCTAGTACTTCTTCTTCTAAGTAAATGGCAAAGTTTTTATTTAGTTTTTCTAAAATTTTACCCATAGAAACTAAACTAAATAAAGCATCGGGATCATAATTGAGATGGGTTGCCAAAATAAAATTATTACTATCTTTAATGTATTCAATAACTTTCAAAAAATCTTGCTCAACCATTGATAAATATTTTTTTTCTTTTTAACATTAATAATGCTTTATTAAAAATTTTAATTGTTTGATCGTACGTTTCTCTGTCAACTGGATAAGGTGTTCCATCTTTTCCACCGTGAGCAAAAGTATATCTCGCCGGATCTTCAAAAGAAGGTTTAGCACCATAAATAACTTCAGAAGCTAAAGATAAAGCTCTAATAGTTTTAGGACCTACTCCTTCAACTGATAAAAGATCAATAATTGTTTGGGGTTCCAAAGATTTTGCTTTTTCTAAACTTTTTTTTATTCTTTTAATATCAAATCTTTCTTCTACTACTGGATGCCAGTGAAACTCAGTATTTGGCATAAAAAGTGATTTCTGTGATCTTGTTAAAATTTTATTAATTTCCTTTATTAAATTACTCTCTTCATTTAAAAATTTTACAATCCCTTCTTTATTTCTTCTACTTTCTTTAGAGGTTAAATTTAAAACTTTCTTTAAAATTACCTCAGAAGCAATTCCAGAATGAGGTTCTTCACTTAAATCTTTGTATAAGTCAGAATGTTGCCCAGTATGTGCCTCAACCTCGTTAGTTCCCTTACCAACGTGATGGTAAACAGAAGACTCAAGATCTGTTTTCTCACTAAAAGAAAAAGCGTCGATGCTGGTAGGCACACTAGTAAAATTACTAATCTCAGCTCGCTTACCTCCCCAATGATATCTTCTCGCTAATCCTAAATTTGTATTCATTCCTTGCTGAACTACTGCCCAATTTCCTTTGTAAGTAATGATAAAAGAATGATGATATAAATTAAATCCGTCTTGAATTAAAGAATTATCAATTTTAGCAATTAATTTTGAAAGAATAGCATATTTGTCTCCGTCAATTCCTAGTTTTTCTCCCAAAAATAAAAGTTCATCTGGCGTTTTTCTTGATGTTTTTCCTTTGCCTCCGGCAATATAAATTCCCAAATTTCTTTCTTGAAAAGATTCCTTAAGGGCTGCAGTCAAAACAACTGTTAATCCAGAAGAATTCCAATCAAAAGCAAGAAGAGAGCCAAATGTTTGAAACCAAACGGGGTGAGAAAGTCTTCTTAAAAATTCTTCCATTCCAAATTCCTCTATAATCATTTCAGCCATTAAACCTCCTAAAGTTTTAATTCTTTCATATAACCATTTAGGACATTTCCCGTAATCTAAAGTAACGGTAGTTATTCCTGTTTTCATAAAAGATATATTTTAAATCAAATGTTACAGAGTAAAGAATTTTGTCCAGGGGGAGGGATTCGAACCCCCGCAGCCTCAAGGGCGCCTGGTCTACAGCCAGGTGCAATTGTCCACTCTGCCACCCCTGGAATTTAATAAATAATATTAATTTTTATATATCTTATAATTATAGCATGAACCAAAAGTTATATCAAGGGGAGAGAAAAAGTATAATTTCTGTTTTATCGAAAATTTCTATTTTATTTCATAAGTAATATTTACTCGAGCCTTAATTTCTTGTATTCCTGGTTCAATTTGAGGCGAAGAAGCACTAATTATTCCCTCGGTATATTTCAATTGAATAGGAGAAGGTAAAGGCGAATATTCATCATTAATATTTATGATTCTTCCTAATTTAAATCCAGCAACTTTAGCTATTTTTTTAGCTTTTTCTTTGGCATCAATTATTGCTTTTTCTCTTGCTTTTTCTAAGTAAATTTTTTCATTATCAATAACAAAATTTGGTCCCCAAACATTATTAGCTCCATAACTTACTGCTTTAGCTAAAATATCTCCTATTTTACTTAAATCTCTAATTTTAACTGATATGTTCTGATTTATAGTATAACCAATTATTCTATAACTTGAAGTTTCGTAGCTATATTTTGGATTTATAGAATAATTTTCTGTTTGAATATCTTTAGAATCGATATTCTGTGATTTTAAAAATTTTATTATATTGTTCATCTTCTCGGAATTTTCTTTTTGTAACTCATTTAAATCTTTACCTTCGGTTATTAATCCAATTTTTACTTCCGCGATATTAGCTAAAACTTTTTCTTTTCCTTCACCAACTACGATAAAAGTTTTTAGGCTTCTATCTTGTCCATATTCATAAACAAACCATAAAGAAGCAAAAGAAAGAATAAAAATTCCTAGAATTATTGAAACTTTTAATTCTTTATCCATTAAAAATATTTTATCATCAAATAATTATTTAAAAAAAGGAGCAAAAATATGCCTCCGTAAGTGAAAAAATAAAATTACTTTCTTTTCAAATTAAGAAAAATATAAATGAAAGAAATTGTTATAATTAAATATAAGATTCCAGCTATAAAATAACCTTGTTTTATAAGTGTTATAACTAAAAATATGAGGATAAAACTAATTAGAAATTTAAAAATAATTTCTATTGTTTCCATTTTAAACCCTCCTTTTAGAGTTCTTCTATAATTTTATTCTTTTATTCAGAAAATACAAAAATGGAAGAAATTTTTTATATTTTGAGATACTTGTTAGCTTCTTCCATTATTTTATATTTTATTTTAATTGGATTAGCTGTAAAAATAAATTTAAATTTTGTAATTGCTCCGGCTGTTTGAATTTCTAGATTTCCAAAATTAAGAAAAGTAGCCAATAAGCCATTTATAATAATAGAAATATCTTGAATCTTGTTTAAAGGAGCTTCTATTCTTTCATATTTAAAAAATTTCTCTTGATAAATAATAATTACTCTTTTATTAGTAACAATCATAATAGTTAAAATATATCTCATCAAAGAATAAAAAAAACCTAAATAAATTATTAATGAATAAAAAGTAGAAAATAATTTGAAAACTTCGTTGATAAGATATTGAGTTTTGTAAGTTAGATTATCAAAAAGGAATTTGTTTACCCAATAATAGATAAAAAAAGGAAGAGTAATCAATAAAGCAAAAGTTAGAATATAAATAAAAATCACAAACCAATGTTGTCTTATTGTAAATATTGTTTTCTCATCGTATAATTGACCTTCAAAAGTATTTTTTGATTTAAAAATTATCATCTTTTATGAAGATAAAGGAAAAAATATGCTCTTTTCTATAAAAATTGTTTCTATAATAAATTTCCAATCAATTGAATTATAAAAACCACTAAAGGTAAAAAAAACAATGAGTGAAATAAATAAAAAAAGAAAGGAAATAATTTTAGGTTCTCTTCCTACACCAAATCTTATAAGGTGATAAATAATTAAAAATACATACCAGGAGAAAAAAAGGGCAAAGACAAAATAAATAATTTTGGGTAGATAATAAATAAAATTAAGATTTGGTTGAAACATCAATTAAATTTTAAAATATTTTTTTATCATCTTGTTAAATTTATTACCTCTGTCAAATTCGTTTTTAAATTTTTCAAAAGAAGCTGCTCCTGGAGAAAAAAGAATTACATATTGATGTCTGGTATCTATAATTTGAAAAACTTTCTTTATGCAATCTTTTAAATTTGCGAAAATATTTAAAACTTTATAATTTAATTTTTCCAATTCATCAATTAATTTTTTTGTTCCACTTCCATTAAACAAAATCAAGTTTTTAGGTTTAAGATATTTTTTTATTTCCTTTGCTAAATCCTTAAAATTCAAATTTTTATCAGTTCCCCCCGTAATCAAAATAATATTTCTTGAAAATTTTAAAAATCTCCTTATTGCCATAATTGTTGCGTCAGGAGAAGTTCCAGCAGAATCGTTGACAACAATTAAATTTTTAGATTTATAAATTATTTGTTGACGAAACTCAGGTGTTTTCAAATTAAAAATCCCCTTCTTCAATATCCTGATAATATAGGGACGTACGACGTCCCTATATTTTTCGACGTCCCTATATTTTTTCTTTAAATAGAGGTAAGAAGCAAGAAAACTAAAAAGCAAATTATAAATATTATGTTCTCCGTAAATCTTTTTAAATTTTCTAATATTTATAACCTTAAGCTCCGACTCATCCCTAAGACAAAAATCATTTTTACCAAGATAAGCACCTTTTAATTTTAAAGGAAGACTTTTAAGACTAACGAAATAAACTTGACTTTTAGGTTTAAAACTTAAGAAAAATTTTGTCCATTTATTATCATAATTCAATATCAAATAATCATCCTCTTTCTGATTCTGAAAAATTTTTGCTTTAACTCCAACATATTCTTCGAAACTTGAATATCTATTTAAATGATCATGATAAATATTGGTAATTACTGCTATTTGAGGTGTTTTTATTTTTTTTTCATAAAACTCTAATTGAAAAGAAGAAAGCTCTAAAATAGATAAACTGTTATCGGTAGTTTTATCTAAGATTTTAAACAAACTCCTTTCAGGTTGATTTCCTCCCAAAAGCAATTTACCTACATGAATAGGATTGAATCCTTGGGTAAACGAATAGTTGGGTTCGCTTTTTAACAATTCATATATCCATGTCGTAGTTGTTGTTTTTCCTCTTGTTCCAGTTAGAGCAATAATATCTCCTCTAGAATATTTAAAAAACAAATGACAATCATTAACAATTTCTTTTCCTTTTTCCTTTGCATATCTTATCCACTCATTTTTATAACTAACCCCAGGATTAACAACCACAACATCAGCCCAATCAAAATCTTCTTTCCTATGTTTTCCTAAAATATATTTTGCTTTTACGTTTTTTAATCTTTGAATAGACTTAGAAAGACTTTTTTTATCTTTAAGATCTGTAATTCTCAAAATAGCTCCGTTTTTAAAAAACCACTTTACTGCTTCAATCCCTCCACCTAAAATACCTAAACCAAAGATAAGAACTTTTTTATTTTTCAATAATTCTTCTGACATACTCTCCTTTTTCTGTATTAACTTCAATAATGTCACCAGCTTTAATAAATAAAGGTGCTTGAATCACCGCACCGGTTTCAATTACTACAGGCTTCGTTCCTGGTTGTTCTCTTCCTCCTCTTAAACCAGGAGAAGCTTCAATTACTTTAAAATTCATCTTAATAGGAAGCTCTATATTTAAAAGCTTATCTTTGTAAAGATAACCATTGGTTTTAAATCCTGGTTTTAAAAATAAACTTTTATTACCTAAAGCTTCTTCTATTAGTATATATCTTCTAGAAGGATCATTTATATCTTTAAAAAAGAATTCTCCTTTTTTAGAATAAATGAATTCTAAATCAATTTTTTCAGTCTCCAATTCTTCTAATTTATCACTAGCATGAAAAGTTTTAGTGATAACTTCGTTGGTGAGTAAATTTTTAATTTTAGCCTGAACCGTTGATTGTCCTCTACCTTTAAAAATAAAATTAAATTCTATAACTTCATATGGTTTATTATCTAATAAAAATTTAACTCCTTTTTTAAGGTCAGAATGACTAAGCATTGTTTCCAAAAAATATTTTAAAACTTGTTTTCGTATTAATTCATAAATCTTGATTATCTTGTTTTTTAATTATACGCTAAATTAAGATTTTTTTATTAATGTTTAATATTTTATAATTATTTTTGAAATCACATGCAAAATATGATCAACTTAGAAGAATTTCAAAAAATCGATCTTAGAATAGCTAAGATTTTAAAAGCAGAAAAAATTAAAAAATCAGAAAAGCTGCTTAAACTAGAGGTTGATCTGGGATACGAAAAAAGAATTATTGTTGCTGGTATTGGTAAAAAATATGAACCGGAAGAATTGATCGGCCAATTAATTGTTATTGTAGCGAACCTGGAAGTAAAAGAAATTAGAGGTATAAAAAGCCAAGGGATGGTCTTAGCTGTTGATTCTCAAAATGGACCTGTATTAGTTGTTCCCTTGGAACAAGTTTTTCCAGGAGAAAAAATTAAATAAAAAAATTATATATCTCACTTAAAAAATATAAACAACGTATCGCTTTCAGCAGGGTCTGTTTTTTCTACTATTCGAAATATTAAGAAATTTGCTTTCTTCAGAAGTATATATTAAAATTTAACTAAATAA
>JBBINE010000021.1:0-9027 GCA_037444025.1 bacterium
ATAACGAAGATCTTATTGAATATTTAAAAAAGAAAATTCTAAAAACACCAGAGATAATTAATGCTTTTTTGAGCATTGATAGAAAAAACTTTGTAAGAGAAGATTTTGTTACTGAAGCTTATTTTGATCAGCCGTTACCTACATTTGAAGGACAAACTATTTCTCAGCCTTATACTGTTGCTTTTATGATGGAACTTCTTCAACCTAAGGAAAATAATAAGATTTTAGATATTGGTTTTGGTTCTGGATGGACAACAGCTTTACTTGCTTATATTGTTAAAAATAATGGAAAAGTTTATGGAATTGAAATTAATAAAAAGGTTTTTGAGTTTGGAAAAAAAAATATTGAAAAATACAACTTGATAGAGAAGGGAATTGTTGAAATTTATTTAAGGGATGGATCAAAAGGTTTTCCCGAAAAAGCTCCTTTTGATAGAATTTTAGTTAGTGCCAGCACTGAAAAAATTCCCCAAGAAATGATTGATCAACTAAGTGATAAGGGAATTTTAGTTATTCCAGATGGTTATGGTATTTGGAAAATTATAAAAAATAAAGATAAAATTAACAAAGAATATTATGAGGGTTTTGTTTTTGTTCCTTTACTTTCAGAAAATAATTACTTAAAAGATAAAAATAATCGATAAATGATCACTTTTTATGAATTAACATTAATTTTTCTATTTGTTTTTTTCGTTTCTCTTATTTTTAGAATTCTAAAGCAACCCTTAATTGTTGGTTATATTTTGACCGGAATTTTGCTTAGTGGTTTGTTTTTTAAGTTTTTAGAAACAAAATCTGTTTTAGAAATATTTAGTGAGTTAGGTATTTCTTTTTTGTTATTTATTGTTGGTTTGGAAATAAAACTTAAAACTTTAAGAGACATTGGTCTTTCTTCAATTATTATTGGTTTTCTTCAAGAAGTCTTTACCATCTTAGGTGGATTTCTAATCTCTTATTTTATTTTAGGGTTTAATTTTGTAACTTCTTTATATTTAAGTATTGCTCTTTCATTTAGTAGTACAATTATTATTTTGAAATTAATTGCTGATAAAGGTGATTTAGAGAAATTATATGGAAAATTGGCTATCGGTTTTCTATTGGTTCAAGATTTAATTGCTATTGTAATTTTATTTTTACTTCCTTTCTTAAAGACAGGTTTTGATTTTTTGATTCAAGAAAATTTTTTAAATATTGTTTTAGGAATTGCAGCTTTGATTTTTATTCCCTTTTTCTTTAATAGATTTTTTCCCAAGATTGAAAATTTTTTAGAAAAATCTCAAGAATTTCTTTTTCTTTTTTCAATTACTTTTGGTTTAGGAATATCGAGTTTATTTAAATTTTTAGGTTTTGGTTTGGAATCAGGCGCTTTAATTGCAGGAATAATTTTGTCAGAACTTGCCAGTAGTTATGAAATCGTTGGAAGATTGAGACCATTAAGAGATTTCTTTTTGGTTTTATTTTTTATTTTTCTTGGTTCTGAAATTTTAATTTCTGATTTTCAAAACTTAATCTATCCGGCTATTATTCTCTCTTTATTTATTATCATAGGAAATCCATTAATTATGTTGTTGTTTTTACTTCCGTTGGGATATAGTTTTAGAACCAGTTTTCTTTTAGGATTAACCTCAGCTCAAATTAGTGAATTTTCTTTTATTTTAATAAACCAGGGAGTAAAACTCGGTCATTTAGATAAAAATTTAATTTCTCTTATTGGTATTGTTGGTTTTATTTCTATTTTCTTCTCTACTTATGTTTTTTATTATTCTGAGAGAATTTATAATTTATTTTATCCTCTATTTAGAATTTTAGAAAGAAAAAAAACAAAGACTGAAAATGAAAAAACAAAATTATATGAATATTTTTTATTCGGTTGTGATAGAATCGGTTATACTTTATTAAATTTTTTTGAAGATAAAAAAAAGGAAAGTTTAATTGTTGATTATAATCCGGAAATAATTTTTAAATTAAAAGAACAAGGTTTTAATGTTATTTATGGTGATGTTGATGATATTTATTTTTTAGAAGAAATAAATTTTTGCCAAGCGAAATTAATCATTTCTACTATCCCAGATTATTTTAGTAATATTCTTTTGCTGAAAACAATAAAAAAACAAAATTCGGAAGTTATTGTTATAGTTACCGCTAATCGTATCGATGACGCCCTTGATCTTTATCATCAAGGTGCTGATTTTGTTATTTTACCTCATTTTTTGGGGGGTGAATACGTTCTTCATATAATAAAAGAAAATCATTTTGATCAAGAAAAATATAAATTCTTAAAAGAAAAAGAATTAAGACATCTACAGCATAGAAAATTTTTAGGGCATAAACATCCAGCTAAATTTATTTAATTTCAATTATTTCCGGAATTCTTTTTTTGAGGTTACCTTTAAGTTTAACTAATTCTTCTTTGTTAGTTAGTTTTACCTCTAAATAAATAAATGTCTTTTCCTTTTTTACCTTGCTTTTTAAACCCATAATATTAATTCCTTGAGAGGAAATAACATTAGTGATGTCTTTAAGCAGACCTATTCTGTCTTTAGCCCAAATTTGGCAGCTATAGGTTTTTTGAAAGAAAGCCGGATGTATTTTTTTTAAAAAAGATTTAATTCTTTTTTTAGCTTCATATGTTTTGACAATTTGAAGCCAATCAATAGAGGGTTTTTTATTTTTATTACGTATAATTTCTACTATATCTCCTGATTTTAATTCGTAAGTAATAGGAACTATTTTATTATTAACTTTAGCTCCAGCATAATTATTACCGATCTCGGTATGAATTTTATAAGCAAAATCCAAAGGAGTACTTCCAATGGGTAGTTTAATTATATCTCCTCGTGGAGTAAAAACATAAATTTCTTCTTTTAAAAAATCTGTTTTAAGTTCTTTAATGATTTCTTCTTGGTTTAAAATATTTTCTTTCCATTTTTTTAATTCATTAATCATTTTTAATTCTTTTTCTGAAATAATCGTTGGTTTTTCTTTTTGATATTTTTTTGTTTGTTTAGAATCAGCATAGGCGAAGTAAGCTGCTATTCCTTCTTCGTTTTTAATATGCATCTCTTTAGTTCTAATTTGAAATTCGATATACGTTTCTTTGTAAACTAAGCAAGTAGTATGAAGACTTTGATAACCATTGGGCTTAGGATGAGAGATATAGTCATTAAATTCTTCCATAATAGGTTTATAAAGAGAATGAATAACACCTAAAGTTAAATAACACTCTTCTAGGGTATTAACTATAATTCTTATGGCCAAGATATCGTAAATTTGATCTAAGTCAAAATTTTTTCTTTTTAGTTTTTTAAAAATGCTTGAAGGTGTTTTGATACGAGATTGAATTTCAACAAAGTTAATATTATTTTTATGGAGGTGTTGCATTAGGTCAAGCTTAATTTTTTTAAGAATTTTTTCTCCGTTTTTAAATCTATGTTTAATTAGATTATTTATTTCTTGATATTTTTCTGGTTCAAGAAATTTAAAAGCTAAGTCATCAAGTTCTCCTGCCCAAGAAGATATCCCTAAACGAAGAGCAAGGGGAGCATAAATATCTTGTGTTTCCATGGCGATTTTTTTTTGTTTTTCTCTTGGTAAAAAGGAAAGAGTTCTCATATTATCTAATCTATCAGCTAATTTCAGAATAGCAATTCTTAAATCTTCTGTTAAGGAAACGATAAGTTTTCTTAATTTATCAGCCTGTTCAAGATCTTTCTTTTCATAGTGAATATTTCCGATATAAGTTACTCCTTTTACTAAAAATGTTATTTCTTCTCCAAAATCTTTTTTTAACTCATCTTCAGTTACGGGTGTATCTTCTAAGATATCGTGTAAGATACCAGCAATAATCATTTTAAAATCAAGCTTTAGTTGAGCTAAATTTAAAGATGTTCTTAGGCAATGATTAAAGTAAGGTTCTCCATTTTTTCTTTTAATGCCTTCAAAAGCTTTTTCTCCAAGAAGAAAAGCTTTTTTTATCAGTTCGATGTCTTCAGAAGGATAATTTTTAAATTGATAAATTTTATTTTTAAATTCATCAAAAGTCATTTTTTAAGAAGTTGGTAAACAAAGAAAATGAAGAAAAATATTGAACCGACAAAGGATATACTAGCACTTATAGGAAAATTATAAATTCCAGAAATCAAAAATCCCAAAAAAGAATTAAGCAGTCCAAAAAAAATACTAAAAAATAATAGACCTCTATACGAGGTAGCAATTAAACTTGCAATTGTAGGGGGAAGTATGAGAAAAGCTGTTACTAGAACAACACCAGCTATTTTAATTCCTAAAACCACCGTTGAACCTAATAAGATATAAAACAAGAATTCATAAAGGTCAACATTAATACCCCTTATTTTAGCTTCAATTTTATCTGTAAGTACCAGACTAAATTTTTTAAAATTTAGAATTAAAAAGACGAGAATAACAAAAGATACCACTAAGACGAAAAAGAAATCAAAATTATTTAAAGATAATATATTCCCTACTAGAAAATTTAAAAGTTCCGGTTGATAGCCAGCTTTTTGAGACATCAAAATAAGACCTAAAGAAAGAAAAAAAACAAAAATTAACCCTATTAAAGCATCAGAATATATTTTGCTTTTTTTCTCAAGAAAATAAATCAAACACGAAAATAAAAATCCTCCTATTAAGGCAAAATAAAAAAAATTTTGATTAAAAAGAAAAGCTAAAGCTAAGGATAAAATAATTGAGTGAGCTAAACCGTCACTAAAAAATGACATTCTTCTGATCAAAACAAAAATTCCTAAAATGGAAAAAACCAAAGATATCCAAAGACTAATTAATAAAGATTTAATAAAAAAGGTATAAGAAAAAATTTCAGGAAGATTCATCTTTTATTTCTTTGTTAAAAGGATAGATAAAAATTTCTCTTTTATACAATTTCCTTAAAACTTCTTCTTGGAAAAGTTCATCAACAGGGCCATCGCATATAAGATTCCTATTTAAACATAAAACTTTATCGGCAAAACTATTAACTACTGTTATTTCATGAGTAACAACGATAAAAGTTATTTTAAAATTTTTATTTAAATTTTTAATTATTTCATAAAACTCTTTTTGTCCGACAATGTCTATTTCGCTCATAGGTTCATCTAAAAGAACAATTTTGGGATTGTTTAAGATAGCTCTGCCAAAAAGAATTCTTTGTCTTTGTCCTCCAGAAAGTTTGCTGATAGGATGATTTTTGTATTTTTCCATATCTATTTCTTCTAAAACTTCCATAATCCTTTTTTTATCTTCACAAGAAAAGTTTAAGAATTCATAAACTGTTAAAGGTAAAAGAGAATCAACTTCGTAATATTGTGGTAAGTAACCTATAAGAGGAAGCATTTCTCTGTGATCTTTGTTAAAAATTTTTATTTCTCCCTCATAAGGAAAAAGGCCAATTATTGTTTTGAGAAGAATCGATTTCCCGGCTCCATTAGGTCCAATAAGAGCAGTAATTATTCCTTCAGGAATATTAAAACTAATCCCTTTGATAATCTCTTCTTCGCCCAGTTTTACTCTTAAATTTTTAATTTCAAGAGCATTCATGGTAATGCTTCTTTTAAAATTTTTATATTATTTTCATAGCCTTCAAAAAAATTAAGCGCTCCTTTTCCTTCTAATGGATCTAATTCAAAGATTTTTAAATTTAAATCTTGAGCAATATTCTTTAACCCAGGACTAATTTCATTTGGTTCTTGAAAAATTGATTTTATTTTATAAATTTTAATTTTCTCAATCAAATTTTTAATTTTGTCTGGGGTAATTTCTTTATTAGTTGATTCTAAATAAAAAACTTGGAAATTTAATTCCTTAGCTAAATATTGAAAGGCATTATGTTGGGTAATAAAATATCTTGAGTTAATGTTTTTTAATTCTTCACTACTTTTTGTTTTCAGGGTATCTATTTTATTTTTTAAACTATCTAAATTTTCTAAATAATAATTTTGATTTTGATGATCAATTTTAATAATTTCCTTAGTTATATTTTCGGCAATTTTTTTCATATTTTCAAGAGAAAGCCAAAAATGGGGATCAATTTCGCCATTGTTTTCAATTATCAAGGGCAAATTTTGATTTAATTTCACAATTTTTATTTCTCCCAGATAGGAAACAATATTTTTTACCCAAGAATCTAAATAGGTACCAGAAGTAAGAATTATTTTCGATTCTGTAATGTTAGCAATATCTTTAGGTGTAATCTCAAAATTATGAGGTTCACTGCCAGGAGGAATTATCAAAACAACCTCAAATTTATTTCCCACAATTTCTTTAGTAATATCATAAAAAGGAAATATGGTAACAGCAACCTTATTTTTAAAAGATGGTTTTTTGTTAAAAAGAATAATAACAAAAGAAAATAAAAATAAAATCGCAATTAGAATTACCAATATTTTTTCTTTAGAAAAAGCTAAAATATGCCTCGTTTTCATCTTCTTAAATACTTTTTTATATTTAATTCGTGTTCTTTTAGAGTTTTAGCAAAAATAGCCTTTCCTTCTGAATTAGTAAGATAATACCAATAATCAGTAATCATTGGTTGATTAATCGATTTAATAGCTGGTAATCCGGGATTGCTTATGGGAGTAGGTGGTAATCCTAAGTTTTGATAAGTATTATATGCCGTTTTTTTCTTTAAATCCTCTCTGGTTAAAGGTTCTCGGCAAAAAACAAAACCACATTTTTCATAGATCAAAGAAGCGTCGACATCTAAAGTTCGTTTATTTTTTAATCTTTTGATTAAAATTCCAGCAATAACTGGAAAATCTTCTGGCATTTTAGCTTCTTTTTCAACTATAGAAGCAAGAATAAGATATTCATAAGGAGAAAAATCTGTCCCTTTTATAATTTCTGGTAAAATTTTTTTAGAAAAATTTGATAAAATTTCTGCTATAATTTTTTTTTCTTCTTCTGATGGTAAGAATTCGTAGGTATCGGGTGCTAAAAATCCTTCTAGAGTAGAAGAAGCAGGGAAGTGATTTTTGATCTCAATTTCAGGAAAATCACCCACTGTATATTTGCTTAAATTAATTTTAATTTTATTTTTGTTAAAAAGATTTTCTATTTCTTTAAGAGTCATTCCTTCTGTGATTACTATTCTTATGCCTTTACCGCCTTTTTCTAATGTTTTAACTACATCAATAAGATTATAGGAACCGTTAAATTCGTAAAAACCAGCTTTTGCTTGAGAATTTCTAATTGCAACTATAAATTTAAAATAGAAAGCAGACCTAATGATTCCTTTCTTTTCTAGTTCATTTGCTACTATTGATATCTTGCTTCCAGGTCTGAGGTAAAAAATCTTATTTTCTCCTATAAAAATAGGATAAAGTATAGAATAAACAGCATCAGCTAATAAAAAAATAATTATAAAAATGAACAAAAGCCAAGGATATAATCTATAATTTTTTTTACTTAAATCGTCTGAGGCCATCTCTTAAATTTTACAAGATTTAATATTCGAAACTAATTCTTAAAATATTTTCTGTTTTTGACTTGCGTATGTGCAAGGAAATATCTTGGTTATAAAGAAAAAAACCATCAAATTTTTTCATCTTTAAATCAAATTTTTCTAGCAAAAAAGAAATCAAATTTTCTAAAGAAGAAAAATCTTTACTATAAGATAACTTATTTAGAAAAGGTATTTTTTGAAAATCAATGCTAATTTTTTTATTTTTTAAAGGAAGATTAAACCTTTCAATTTTTATTTCTTTTGTTAGATTTAAAAATTCCTGCAATACTTTTTCTTTTTGGATTAACTTTAAAAATTTTAGTAGAGCTAAATATGGAGATTCGGTTTTGATATCTTTAAATAGATAAAAATGTCCTGAAGGTTCGAAAGCTAAGTCAAGATTATATTTTTTATAAGCTAACTTAAAATTATTATGCCCTGTGGTAATATAAAAAAAGGTTTTTTCTCTCAACTTTAATAATCCTTCTAATTTTTTACTGAAAAATATAGGTACACCTAATCTTTGGTATTTTTTTTCTAAAGCTATTAAGTAAAAAATAAAATCTAAAGGAATTTCTTTTCCTTTATAAAAAATAGAAAGCCTATCATTATCTTGATCTGATTTTATTTTCCAGGGTGAGGTTTTAGAATGATAGATGTTTAACTTTTTAAAATAAGGTAGAGAAGTTTTTAAAAAGAAATTGGATAAGTCAAAATTAACAAAAACTTTTTTAGAAAGATATGCTGACTTTGATAAAAATTTAAAATAATCTGTAAAAATTTCTTTTTTTATTTTTGGAGAAAAATTAGCTATTTTTTCTTTTTTCTTGATCTTGAAATTTAAGTATTTCTTTTTTTTATTCTTTTGTTTATTTATTTCCGGTTTCCAACTAGTTCCGTCTTCTAATAAAAATTTCATTCCTACATATTTTGAAGATAAATGAGAGGCAGTAATAATAATACCAGGTTTTTTCTTTTTTATAACTTGAAAGTAAAAAATAGGCGTAGGAAGTTTTTCTAGATAAATTGTTTGTGGGTAATTATCTAAGATAAAATTTCCTACCAAAAGACTTTTCTTGTTGCTATCAATGGCTAAAATAAAATTTCTTTTGTTGATAGATTTTAAAAATTTATCTATGCATTCTCTAATAATTTCATAACTTAACTCTTTAGGAAAGATACCCCTTATATCGTAATCTGTAATAAGCATTTTTTATATTTTTTTAAATTTAAATTTTTTAAATTTATTATAAAGCAAAATTTTGATAAAAATAGATGATTTTTTCTAATCAAAAGAAATTTTATTCTATAGTTGGCATTGAGTAGTACTTGTAGGTGTAACTGAAGAGATTGAAGGTGAAGGAGTGTTAATAGTAGGAGAAACAGAACTTACTGAAGGTGATACACTGCTTATTGTAGGTGTAATAGAAGACACTGTAGGTGAAACTGAAGAAACTGCTGAACAATTATTGATGTTACCTGAAGAATCAAGTTTAACGAGGAAAAAATCATAATAACCTGCTCCAAAACTATCTGTGTATCCTACCACTATATAACCACCGTCAGAAGTT
>JBBINE010000022.1:0-8717 GCA_037444025.1 bacterium
GGAGATATTATTGAAAATTTTTGGAGAAAAGTTTGTATTAATAATCCTAAAATTGGAAGAATGTCTATTGTAAGCGCTGAAATTACAAAAATAGCTATTAATTCTTATATCACTACAAAAATTAGTTTTGCTAATATGCTTGGAAATATTTGTGAAAAAATAAAAGGCTCAGAAATAGATAAAATTACAGATGCGATGGGAGCTGATAAAAGAATAGGAAGATATTATTTGAAATACGGAACAGCTTATGGAGGCCCATGTTTTCCAAGAGATAACAGAGCGTTTAGTAAATTTGCAAGTTCTTTGGCTAATATTAAAGCTTTAATTCCAGAGTCAGCTCATAAAACAAATGAATTTCAAACAGAATTTTTAACAGATAAAATTTTAAATATTTTAAAAAAAGAAAAAATAAACACAATTTCTGTTTTAGGACTATCTTATAAACCACGAGCATATATTATTGAAGAATCCGCTTCAATAAAATTAATTCAAAATATTTTAAAAGAAAACAGAAAAATAAAAATCACGGTTTATGATCCAATAAGTTTAGCAATTGAAGAAACAAAAAAACTTTTTCAAGAAAAATTAAATTATGCTGAGTCTTTAAACGAAGCACTAAAATCAAAACTTATAATAATCATGCTTCCTTATCAAGAATTTAAAAAGATTAAAAAATTAAAAGATAAAATTATTTTAGATTTATGGAGAATGTAAAAAAAAAATTATTGTACTTCAACATAATGAGGGGCAGCTAGCTAACCAGCTTTGGTACTTTTCACATATTCTTGCTTATGCGTTCGAGAAGAATTTCGAAGTTGATATTTGGTGTTTTTACCAATATGCAAAATTCTTTAACACCTCTTTTCCTAAAAGTAAATTTGTAAATTATCTTTTTTATAAAACCTGGCCAACTTTTGCATTTAAAAATAAAAATCTATTTAGGTTTTTTAGAAAACTGTTTAGAATATTTTATAAGATTGTAGTTATTTTCCCTATCAAATTATTTTACTTTGATAAAATAGCAAATTCTTCAAAAAACATTTTTATTCTCGATGATGATAAAAAAGAACCTATTATTAAAGATTTCGAAACAAAAGAAAATTTTAAAACCTTATTTACTGTTAATTGGAATTTTTATTGTTACTCTTATTTAGAAAAACACAAAGAACAAATAAAAGAAATTTTTAAACCCAAAAAAGAGATACTGGATAAAATAGAAAATTATATTTCAGATATAAGAAAAAATTTTAATTACATCATAGGAATGCATTTAAGAATGAAAGAAGTAGGAGATGGAGAGATCAATGACCCAGAGGTTTTTTGGTATGTTGAAAATAAAGATTTGGATTATATTTCCGGATTGATAAAAGAATTTATTAAAATAAAAAATTTAGATATTAACAAAACAGCCGTTCTTATCGCTTCAAATTTAAAAAATTTAGATACTTCTAAATTTCAAAATCTAAACGTATTTTATGAACCACGGCATTTTGTTGAGGATTTATTTTTACTTTCAAAATGTGATACAATTTTAGCAACAAAAAGCAGTTTTTCTAGTTATGCAAGTTTTATTAGAAACATACCGCTTTTTTTCTTTTATAGAAATGTAGATAATTTTACAAATCTTATTAAACAAAACAAGCCAAATTTTAATTTATGGAGAATGGAATAATAAACAATACTGAAGAAAAAAGGAAATATATTTTAAAAATATTAGAAAATCCAACCTTAATAGTTGGCAAAGAAGCTTTAAATTTAGGAAAATATGTTGGTCCAGGGATATTAAATAAAATTTTAAGGTTATTAAAAGCACCACATCTTTATTTATTGTATGTTATGCATAAAATATTAAATAAATTTGGTTTTAAGCATTCAAAGAAATATAAAAAAATAAAATTGTACGGAATAAGAGAGATTAGTATTAAATGTGATCCTGTTTTTACTTTTGAGTTACCATTAACTCCTCAAGAAATAAAATTAACAAAATTTTTTGTAAAAAATTTAAAAGAAAACGATGTTTTTTATGATATAGGAGCTAATTTTGGTTTTTATACTCATTTAGCATTAGAATTTTGCAGAGAAGTTCATTCTTTTGAGCCATTACCAGAAGAATTTGAAAATTTGATAAATAATCTAAAAGATGGAAAAAGGATATTTTTAAATAACTTAGCTTTATCAAATACTATTAGTACTGCAAAATTAAAATTAGCTAATGGATCAAGTTCTATTATTCTGGAAATAAAAGAAAAAGTTTTAAAAGGATATGATAAAGAAATTGAAGTTAAGACAACTACTTTAGATGAATATTTAAAAACTCATAACCCTCCAACAATTTTAAAAATTGATGTTGAGGGAGCAGAAAATTTAGTTATTGAAGGAGGTATTAACTTTTTTAAAAATAATAGTCCTATAATTGCAATGGAAATCTGGGGAGATAAGAGTGGTTATAATTTGAATCATAAAAAAGCTGTAGAAATTTTAAAAGGATTAGGATATAAATCTTATAAGATAAATAATAACGGGGAACTTTGTCTTTTAGAAAATATAAATTTTTCAGAAATACCAGATAATGATAATTTGGTTTTTAAGAAATAAAATATAAAAAATGAAGCAAACACTTTGCACTTTATTTGATAAAAATTTTTTGTTAAAAGGATTAGCTCTTATTTTTTCGTTGAAAAAGTTTATGAAAGATTTTGAGATATATGTTTTGACGCTTGACGATGAGGCAACTGATATACTAAATAAACTAAAAATTGAAGAAATTAAAATGATTTCCTTAAATGAAATTGAAGAATGGGATAGAAGGTTAATTGATGTTAAAAAAAATAGAAAATTTCAAGAGTATTGCTGGACATTAACTTCAAATCTTTGCAGGTTTGTATTAGAAACAAAAAAATCCGAGATGGTAACTTATCTTGATGCAGATATATATTTTTTTAATTCACCAGAAATTATTTTTAAAGAAATCGGAGAAAATTCAATTACTATAGTTGAACATAGATTTTCTAAAAACAGAAAGTTTTTTGAAAAAAAGGCAGGCAGATTTAATGTAAGTTGGGTTAGTTTTAAAAATGATAAAAATGGATTAGAAGCAGTTAATTGGTGGAGCGAAAGAGTTATTGAATGGTGTTATGATCGATATGAGGATGGAAAATTTGGAGATCAAAGATATTTAGATGACTGGCGGGAAAGATTTAATGGTGTTTATATTATTCAAAATATCGGCGCTAATGTAGCTCCTTGGAATATAAAAGACTATTTCTTAGAGAAGCAAGGAGAGATGTTGTTGGTTAATAAATCACCCTTAATTTTTTATCATTTTCATAGATTCCATTTGATAAAAACCGATGGAAACATTTCTTTTACTGTAGGTAATTATTATATAAATAATAAAGTAAAAGAATTAATTTATAAACCTTATTTTGAATCTAATATTGAAAATTTAGAACTCGTCAAAAAGATTAGACCTGATTTCAAAATTTCTTTTAAAAAATTAACATTTAAAGATTATTTAGCAAATATTTTATTCTCTAATTCTTTTTTAGAAGATTTGACTTTGAAATTTTTAAATTTAAAAAGTAAAATAAGTAAATGAGGTTTTTAATTGTAGATACTTATTATAGAAAATTTTTAGAAGAATTTTATCAAAAATTTCCAGAGGTTTTTGAGTTAAACTATGATGAACACAAAAATCTTTTATTTTCAAGATTTTTCGGCACATCTAATTTTTATTCGAAAAATTTGAAAAAAATAGGACATGAAGCTGAAGAAACTATTTTTAATGATCCTATTCTTCAATTGAAATGGGCAAAAGAGCATAATTTGAAGTTTGTTCAAAAATTTTTATTACAAGATAGAGGAAACTTATTTGATTTGGCTTTCAGCAAAAAAGAAAGAATTTTAAGTTACAATGTTTTTTATAAAATTTTAAAGAATCAAATAGAATTTTTAAAACCAGATATTTTATATATTCAGGCAATAACTTATTTTAATCCAGTTTATCTTTATTGTTTAAAAATTACAAAAAAAGTTAAATATGTTTTGGGTCAAATTGCTTCACCGCTTCCAAATATTTTATATTTCAAGCCTTATGATTTAGTTTTGTCATCCTTGCCTAATATGGTTGAATTTCTAAATAAAAATAAAATTAAATCAGAATATCTAAAACTTGCTTTTGAGCCAGAAATTTTAAATCACTTAAGAGAAGAGAAAGAAAAATATCAAATAACTTTTGTCGGTAGTTTTACTAAAGAACATTTAGATTTTATTGCTTTATTAGAGGATATAGCAAAAAATTTTCCTTTAAGAATATGGACAGAAAATAAAGAAGCTTTAAAATCAGATATTTTAAAAAAATGTTATATGGGTTCTGCTTGGGGTATGGATATGTATAATATTCTTTTTAATTCGCTTATAACTTTAAATAGGCATAGCAAGATTTCTGAAAATTATGCAAACAATATGAGACTTTACGAAGCAACAGGCGTAGGTACAATGTTAATTACAGATTATAAAGAAAATCTTAATCAAATTTTCGAAATCGGATCAGAAGTCGAGATTTATAAAAATTCTAAAGATTTGATTGAAAAAATTAGCTTCTATTTAAATAATGAAGAAAAAAGAAAAGAAATTGCTAAAAATGGACAAAGAAAAACTTTGAATGAACACACTTATGAAAAGAGAATGAAAGAATTAATAGATATTATCCAAACAAGGCTTTAGAAGATTTAAAATAACTAAAATGAACGACGATAGGAATTATATTTACGAAGACAAATTTGATATCAGAGCAGAATATCCAATTATTTGTGATTGGGTAAAAGACGGAAGTAAAGTTATAGATTTGGGTTGCGGAAACGGTTCCTTGATGAAATATTTATTAGAAAGGAAGAAAAATTTGACAATTGAAGGAATAGAGATTTCAGATACTGGCGTTGAAATTGGCAGAAGACATGGTTTAAACATTAAAAGAGGTTCAATAGATGATAAAAATACTTTTAGTGATTATGGGGATAATCAATTTGATTACAGTATTTGTAATGCGACCTTTTCTATGGTTATGTATCCGGAAGTTTTATTAAAAGAAATGAAAAGAATTTCAAAATATCAAATAATTTCTTTTCCGAATTTTGCTTATATTTTAAATAGATTAGAATTAATGTTTTTAGGTAGAATGCCAAGAATTCAATTGTATGGATATAAATGGTATAATACCGGTCATATTCATCAACTTTCTATAAAAGATTTTAAAGAAGTCACTAAAGAATACGATTTAAAAATTGTTAAAGAAGTTTATTTAGGAGGAATTTATAAAATTTTTAAAATACTGCCAAATTTATTTTCAAGAGAGGGATTATTTTTATGCTCAAAATAAAAAAATTGAATAATTTAAAAAATTTTTTAAAAGAAATATATCTTAAACATGCTTTTAATCCATCGTGGCATTCTGTTTTTATTAATCCTTATTTTATAGCAAGGTTTTTTCTTTATAGAAATATCAAATATATTGTTAAGAAATATGATTTAGAAAATCAAAAAGTTTTAGATGTTGGTTGTGGTATTCAGCCGTATCGGCATTTATTCAAAGATAAATATTTAGGTATAGATATTCAAGGAGGAGGTCATAATGATTCTATGAAAAAGGCAGATTTATATTTTAATGGGGAAAATATCCCTTTTTCTAATGAAAGTTTTGATTTAATTTTTTGCACTCAAGTTTTAGAACATTCTTATAATTTTGATAATTTATTAAAAGAGATGCATAGAGTTTTAAAGAAAAATGGTTATTTGCTTATTACTACTCCGTTTGTTTGGAATGAACACGAAGTACCTTTTGATTTTTATAGATTCACACAATTTTTTTATAGGAGTAAAGGCCAGGAGTTAAATTTAGATTTGATTGAAATAAAGTCAACTTGTGGTTTTTGGGCTACTATTGGTCAGCTTATTTCCGCATTTGTTATAGAGAATATAGATAAAGTTTTTAAAAATAAGCTGATATATTTGTTTCTTAGCTTAATATTATGTGCTCCTATACAAATTTTTTTTCTTTTTCTAAATTTTATCTTTTTAAATAATAATTGGCTTAATTTAGATTACATTGTTTTATTTAAAAAATCGAGTTAAAATAATAACAAAAGATGAAAAAAAGATTTTTAGTAACAGGTGGTTTGGGGTTTATAGGAAGTCATTTTGTTGAACTTTTATTAAAAAGAGGACATTTTGTAATTAATATTGATAAAGTTACTTATGCTGCCAGGAAAGATTTAAATTTAGAAAAATATAGAAATTATGAATTTATAAAAGAAGATATTTGTAATCTAACACATTTACCCCCAAATATAGACTATGTGGTTAATTTTGCCGCCGAATCTCATGTTGATAATTCTATTGTAGACAATTTACATTTTTTTGAAAGCAATACGCGAGGAGTTTATAATCTACTTGAGATAATAAGAGGTAAAGATCCCGGAAGTAGACCTATTTTTGTTCAAATTTCCACGGACGAAGTATATGGAGATATTTTAGAGGGTAGTAAGAAAGAAATTGATGCATTAAAACCATCAAATCCATATGCTGCCACAAAAGCAGCAGCTGAGCAATTAGTTTTTGCTTGGTCAAGAACTTATGGAATAAAATATCTTATTTTTAGAAGCAGTAATAATTATGGTATAGGACAATATCCAGAAAAACTTATCCCTAAAACAATATTATTCGCCTTGCAAGGAAAAAAAATGACAATTCATGGTGATGGTTCAGCCAGAAGAGAATGGACCTATGTTGAGGACAATGTTGAAGCCATTTTGCTTGGTATAGAAAAAGGTCAATTAAACGAAATTTATAATATTTCTTCTAATGAAGAATATTCTGTTTTAGAAATAGTTAAATTAATCTTAAAAACAATGAAAATGCCTGAAAATTTTTATGAATTTGTTGAAGATAGACCTGGACAGGATATTAGATACTCAATTGATAGCACTAAAATTAGAAAATTAGGATGGAAGCCGAAGATGACTCTTAAAAAATTTTTAGTAAATTATATCGAACACCTAAAAAAACAATTTAAAAATAATAAATATGAATTACAAAATAATTAATCTTGATATTAAAAAAACTTCTAATAAAAAGGGATGGTTACTACCATTCCATTTTTTAGGTAGTAAAAATAAAGATAATCAATTACCTATTAAAGTAAAAAGAATTTTTGTGATAGGTGGTATTAAAAAGGGGGATGTAAGAGGGGAACATGCTCTTTTAAGAACAAATCAAATAATTTTTGTTATAAATGGATCAGCAAAGATTTTTTTAGATGATGGTTATAAGAAAAAAACAATTTTATTATCAATCCCAACGGAAGGCATTTTAATAGAACCATTAATATGGAGAACAATCAAGATTTTAAAAGATAATACTTTGATTATAGTTTTTTGTGATAGAGAACACAATGAAAAAGAATATATAAGAAATTATGAAAATTTTATTCAACAAATTAGAAAAAGATTATTTAAGAAATAAGAAAAATTTTTTGAGGATTTCAGATAAGGTTTTAAGTTCAGGTAGATATATATTAGGGTCTTATGTTAAGAAATTTGAAGAAGAGTTTGCCAAATATACTGGAGTTAAATATTGTATAGGTGTAGGTAATGGTTTGGAGGCTCTGCAAATTTCTTTAATGGCTTTGGGAATTAAAAATGGAGACGAGGTAATTACAACATCATTATCTGCTGTTGCTAGTTCTTTATCAATTAAAGCAGTAGGAGCAAAACCGGTTTTTGTGGATATTGATGATTATTACCATTTGGATGCTGATAAAATTGAACAAAAAAAAATTAATAAAAAAAAACAATTCTTTATTTTTAATTTATATGTAAAATATTTTAATATTGAAAAATTTTTAAAAATTTGTAAAAAATATAAACTTTTTTTAATTGAGGACTGTGCCCAAGCTCATGGCACTGTATATAGAAATAAAAAGGTGGGTTCTTTTGGAGATGTAGGTTGTTTTAGTTTTTATCCAACAAAAAACTTAGGAGCTTTTGGAGATGGGGGATGTATTGTGACAAATAATAAAAAATTAGCTAAACTTTGTAGAATGATAAGAAATTATGGCCAAAAAAATAGATACGAACATGTTGTTTATGGAATTAATAGTAGGTTAGATGAATTACAAGCGGCATATCTTCTTGAGAAATTAAAAATTTTAGATATTAATAATAACAAACGCCAAAAAAGAGCTTTTATATATTACAGTCTTCTTAAAGATATTGAAGAAGTTAAATTGCCTTTAATTAGAGATAAGTCTAATCATATATTCCATCTTTTTGTGATCGAAGCAAAAAATAGAGATAAATTGATAGAATATTTAAAAAGCAAAGGTATTGAAACATTAATTCATTATCTGATACCAATTCATAAACAAAATAGTTTTCAGGAATTTAATAGATTGAAATTGCCAATTGTAGAAAAAAAGGTTAAAAATATTCTATCTTTACCACTATATCCTGACATTCAAGAAAAAGAGATAATTTATATCTGTAAAACTATCAAATATTTCTACAAAAAATGAAAATTTCAATAATTACCCCATCTTTTAATAGTGAAAAAACAATCGAAGATACAATAAAAAGTGTTATTGGTCAAACTTATAAGGATATTGAATATATTATTATTGATGGAGCTTCAAAAGATGGAACTTTAGAAATTGTAAATAAATA
>JBBINE010000023.1:0-8596 GCA_037444025.1 bacterium
CCACGGCCGGAAGTGATATTTACCGGACCAGTGGAAAGCGTGTCATTGGAAGTATTAAGATATCTGTAAAAAATATCGTCATTGGTCGTATCAATCGTGGCAATATGAATAAGCGTGCCTGTGGTATCGCCCGGAGTCCAACGGTCATACCAAACCGCGATTTGAATACAAGTTTTATTGGAATCAACGGTTACCGCAGTACCCCAAGTTGCGCCGCCATCAGTCGTTTTGCTATACACGCAACCGCCTCCGGAATCCCGATAAAAAGCATAACCAGTGCTTTGAGAGATGAACACTGTAGTTGGCGAGCCGCCATTGTGGCTTGCCGCAGTGGTATGGACCGTCGCGTCAATTGTCACCTGCGCCGCCAGCGCTTTTTGAATTTCCGGCGGAATTCTCGGATTTTTCCAAATCACCGGCCAACCTACAAACAACCAAATCAAAATCAACACCACCACCGCCTTCCTCAATATCAATCTAGGGACGTACGACCTCCCTAGTTTTTTAACAAACTTTTTTGGTATCCTTATCATTATTCCAATACGAATTCTTTAATATTTTCTACATCAAAACTTTTAATAAAATTATAAAAACTTTCTTTGTACCCTTTTTCTCCTTCAAAATAATTAAGCAAAAACTCTCTTTGTGTAATTGATGGAAAATTTTTTATTCCTAAAAAATCCAAATGACTGCTCCATCTATAATTTTCTAAAAATTTTATGGCTTCTTCCAAATCTTTTAATTTTCTTTCTCTCCACTCTGGATATTTAAGATCTAAAGGATTAAAGTGAATATAAAGAGGCAAATAAGTAAAATGTTCTTCTCTTTTTATTAAAATTCTTTTAAATCTTCTTTCAAAAAGCACTCCACTTCTTTGATATTTTTCATTAAAATATCTTGCATATCCTCCATTAAGTTTTTTCATAAATAAAGTTACGCCATTTTCAACTTTCGGCACCAACATTAAATGATAATGATTCGGCATTAAACAAAAACACAAAATATCCACCAATCTCTCCCTCCTTCTATTCTCAACAATATAGGGACGTCGTACGTCCCTAGATTTGTTAAAATAGTAATAAACGTTAGGTGCTGGATTTACATCATTAAATTCATAAAGGTCATGAATAAACCTTATATAATCCACTTCTTCTAGAAATATATTTCTTTTATCTACCCCTCTGTTTAATATATGATATATCTCCATTATACTTATTATAAACAATATAGGGACGTCGTACGTCCCTATATTGAATTTTGTTAAAAGGAGAAGAGGTTGAGTTGGCATAGAATAGTTGAATTTTGAGCATTATAAATTATAGAAATATTAAAGTTTCCTTTTTGAGAACCTGTTTGTCTATAAATTTTTAAAATAACCTTATCAGAATTAGTATTCAATTCGTAAGCGGTATTTTCAAAAGTGATATCAATACCACTTGGCAAACTACCAATTTCTAATTTTTTAGAAATATTCGAAGGGCTTAAATTTAAGTCTATAATTTTTGTTTCTTCTTCATTAATATTATTAACAAAAGGATTCGCTGAACAAAAAATATTATCTGTATTTTTAATTTTTACTTCTTTTTCGTATTTTCTAACTTTTAGAGGTTTTACTTCAGTTATTTGATTTGTGGTTTGAACTTCTTCAAAAGTTTGATTTTCTTGATCTGTCTCTTCTGGTAAACCATCTTCCGGTGAATCATCTATTTCTGTAGAACTAGAATAATTAACTAAATCTTCAGTATTAGTGGTAGTTGTGGGTATATAAATTCCTCCGCTGCCTCCTGAATAAAAACCGATATTTGCTTGTAAATTCGATTTATTATCTTCAGCGGTTTGAGAAACCTTAGATTCTGTATTATCTTGAGCTATATATTCAATTTCTAAGCTTATGCTTTCTAAATATAAATAATGGTCTGTATCTGGATAAGAATTGATTTTTATTTGAAGTTTAGAAATATCAACCCATTCGTTTATAGGAACTTCGAAATTAATATCTTTCCAGTTTTCACTATTTATTGATCCAAGATAGTTCCAATTTGAACCATCAAGAGTGTAATGAATATCAAAAAGAGGTTTTGGAGGAGTTGTAATTGTTATTTGAGCTTCAGATGTCATAGACTGATTTAATTCATTTGATGATGTTGATATTGTAGTTGTAGATTCAGTTGAAGTTGTTTCTGCTGTAATATTTTGAAATGTTGTAGTTTCATTTTTAATATCTTGTAATGTTGAAGTTTCAGATGGTTGAGTGGATGTAGTTGTTTCATTGGTTAGTTCTGAATTATCCTGTTCTTCTGCAAAAACTAAAGGTATAAACTTGTATATTGTGGTTGAATTTTCGTTTAAAAGTGTTGGGGTTGATTTGCTTGAAGTATTTATAATTTCTATTGTTTTTGAAGGTAAAATTTCTTCTAAAATTCCCTTCCCTTCTATTTCAATCACCGGCTTTTGAATTAATTCCTTAGTTAAAACCCAATTAAACTTTAAAATAACTTTATTAATTTCTCCATTTTCTACTGGTCCTTTAAAATTTCCACAGTAGATTTCTTTAAAACCACTATAATAGACTGCTGAATTAACTTCACTAATTTCTTCAAGAGAATCCACCTCGGATTTTCCTTGTGCTCTTTCTGGATTGATAAAAGAACCTAAACAAGATTCTGGATAAAACAAAGAAAATTCTGCTCTCGATTGTTTCCTTAAAAAAGAAAAAGATAAAATTATTAAAATTATTATCAAGATTAGTAAATATTTAAATTTCTGATTTTTTATTGCTTTTAGTTTTATTATCTTAATCATAATTTATTAATTTATATTTTATATTTTATATTTTACTTCTAATTTAATATAATCTCAAATTATATTAAAATAATAATAATATAAATGAATACAGAAAGAAATAAAGAAAGAAATAAAGAAAGAAATATACCCTTTGAAATAATTAGGAACTTAAACAAAAGAAACGACTGGATAAGCGAAGAAGAATTAACTATCTTCTATAACAATATTAAAAAAATTTATGATAACTTGTTAGAAGGAAAACAATTTGAATATAAGCGATTAATAAAATTTATAAATTATTTAGATACTAAATACACACGACAAAAACTTCTACGATATGCAGCTTTTCATTTAGCTTGTAGCAGTACTCCTATCGCTAAGGAAATAAAATTTTTTGATCTCGAAGGAGAAGATTCAATAGTTAATTTTGTAAATAAGCTAGTAAGTTAAAATAAATAGACTAATAAAAGTTATTTAGGTAGTTGACTCATTATATTGACAACCTCATCTCTAAACTTAACTACTTCTTCTTCTACAATGCTATTTAGATTTGGGATTTTTTCATTTAGGAATTTTAAAACAGGTTCTTCATTGTTTGGATTTTCGTTTACAATCTTTTCAAATTCACTCTGTTCTTCTTCACTTAATTCGTTTAGTATTCTGATTAATATCATTTCAAAAATAGCCCTACCAATTTTAAGCAAAACTTCTTGCTGTTGTTCTGGGGGTAGCTTATCAAGTTCAAAATATTTAAATATGTTCTCTTCTAAAATTCCCATTTATTTAATAAATAAATTTAACAGCGACTTTTAGATTTATTTTAATTTTTTTTACTTAAATTTCAAAAAACTAACCAATTGTTTTAATTGATTTATGGCGTTAGTTTGATCATAGGGGGAAGTAGATTTAAGTTCTGAAAAAATTCTTTTTATATTACTAGATAATTCAGGATCAAATTCTCTGATTTGAAATATCTTTGATAACATACCCGTATAATAAGCAACGAATTGATTTTCATTTAGTGTCCCTTGTTGAATCATCTGACTTAACTCATTGATTACTTGATCCATATTTTTATCTGATTTATAAATTAAATCATTTAGAGCATCTTTAAGATTGTTATCAATTCCCGAAATTTCACTTTTCAAAATGACATCATCTACTCTAAATAAAATATAAGGAGTCATGTTTTCCCTTTCTGCTGCTCTTATTAAATTAGCTCTGGCAGCATTAAAAGCTCTTACTGCTTCTGGATCTCCTTCTCTGATAGTATATTCAATATAAAATGTTCCACTCTGTCTTATAAAACCTTCTCCTATAGTTCTACCGTCATAATTTATCTTTATATGATTATCAGGAGTTTTTACAACTGTCAAAGTATGATACTTTTCTGGAGCGTAAGGATCAATATAAGGAATATTTGTTTCACCTACTTCTACGTTTATTGTAGGTAAAGACTCTTTTGATTCAATATTGAATCCTACTCCCTTTTCTCCTAATGATCCCTTCGCTACAACTGTTTTGGGTTTTACTACAGGTTCTGATGTCATAACATTTTCTTTTCCCTGATGAGTTGATATTTGTTGATCAATTGCCCATTTTTCGAAATCCTCTCTCAATCCATGAAATTTTTTAACATCAAGACCATTACTAGATTGAATTTCCGAATAAAAGTTATGTTCTAGAATAAATTTTTTTCTAAGATATTCTTCCCAAAGCATTTTAGATTGTTCAAATTTTTCTACCTTAATAATTAATTTATTATCTGAAATTTCATAATTATTAGGATCTACTGCAGCTATCTGACGAGCTAAATCCTCAGCTACTGACTCGGGATCATTAAGATCAACTCTTGATGGATCAGGTACAAATTTTTCAAATTTAACATCCAAATCAAAGATATTAATATTTTGAATATTTTCTGAGTTACTTTTAATCCATTCCTCATAAGGTTGACCATTAATAGACAATCCTTCGGGATTCAAGTCATGGCTTAAATGAACACCTTCTTTATCCACCCATACAGCAGGTTCAACTTTACCATCACCCGTTATATCAACAATAATATGACTTCTTGCTACCAATCCAAATCTATTCTCACTAGCTTTAAAAATAATATCTTTGTCATAAGCATAAACAGGAATTTTTTTTTCACCTATTTCTACTATACCTCTTCCTGTTTTAGGATCTATTAAGGCTTTATATTTTCCATCCGGTAAGCCATCATGATTAGCATCGTAAGGAACTTCAATAAACTGGCTACCATTGTGAGTTGTTAAGGAATAATTTTGACCAGCAATTTCAACCTGGTCAGGACTAACCTGATGAACTTCTAGAGGATTCAAGTTTCCAAACTTCCAAGTAAATACTTTACTCTGTGTTTCAGGTGGAATTACTTCTGTAGCTGGAGACAATGGTGTTTTTGTTTCCATTCCCGTATCGGTTTGTCCTGTTACACCTTGATGCTCTGGTATAGTTGTATGCTCAGATGGTGCTTGAACACCAGACGTATGTTCAGTTGATATTTGTTGATCAATTGCCCATTTTTCGAAATCCTCTCTCAATCCATGAAATTTTTTAACATCAAGACCATTACTAGATTGAATTTCCGAATAAAAGTTATGTTCTAGAATAAATTTTTTTCTAAGATATTCTTCCCAAAGCATTTTAGATTGTTCAAATTTTTCTACCTTAATAATTAATTTATTATCTGAAATTTCATAATTATTAGGATCTACTGCAGCTATCTGACGAGCTAAATCCTCAGCTACTGACTCGGGATCATTAAGATCAACTCTTGATGGATCAGGTACAAATTTTTCAAATTTAACATCCAAATCAAAGATATTAATATTTTGAATATTTTCTGAGTTACTTTTAATCCATTCCTCATAAGGTTGACCATTAATAGACAATCCTTCGGGATTCAAGTCATGGCTTAAATGAACACCTTCTTTATCCACCCATACAGCAGGTTCAACTTTACCATCACCCGTTATATCAACAATAATATGACTTCTTGCTACCAATCCAAATCTATTCTCACTAGCTTTAAAAATAATATCTTTGTCATAAGCATAAACAGGAATTTTTTTTTCACCTATTTCTACTATACCTCTTCCTGTTTTAGGATCTATTAAGGCTTTATATTTTCCATCCGGTAAGCCATCATGATTAGCATCGTAAGGAACTTCAATAAACTGGCTACCATTGTGAGTTGTTAAGGAATAATTTTGACCAGCAATTTCAACCTGGTCAGGACTAACCTGATGAACTTCTAGAGGATTCAAGTTTCCAAACTTCCAAGTAAATACTTTACTCTGTGTTTCAGGTGGAATTACTTCTGTAGCTGGAGACAATGGTGTTTTTGTTTCCATTCCCGTATCGGTTTGTCCTGTTACACCTTGATGCTCTGGTATAGTTGTATGCTCAGATGGTGCTTGAACACCAGACGTATGTTCAGGGCTCACCGAAGGAGCATGAGCAGTTTTGATGCTTTCTGGACCTGGAATAGAAAAATACGAAGATAAAGCATATGAAAGGGCAGGACCTGTAATGGCCATTGCTAAACCTTTAGTAAATGTTTTCCATCTTTCTTGCTTTCTAAATCTTTCTATAACTTGTTCATATCTACCAGAAGCTTCTTCCATTAAAACCCTTAATTCTTCTGAACTACTTAATTCTTCTTGTTGAGTGCCAGATTCAATTTCTTGATCGTCCTTATTTGCTAAACCCAATATATCTCTTATCCCCTCTTCTTTCTTAGCTCTTATTCTTTTTCCCCATGTTGATTCAATAGTTTTACCGATAAATAAAGAAACACCGGTAGCTAGTGCAGATCTACCAAGTCTTAACAAAAAAATACCGGGAACAGCTGAAACAGGAATAACGCCTAAAGCTCCTGATAAAATGGCAACTGCAGAAGTAGAAAAAACCAATCTGACGGTCGGATTTAATTTCAAATATCTATCTAGTAGAGCAACCACTGGAGCAGCAATTTTAGCCATCATTTTTTTCTTCTCAGGAGGCCATTTTTCTACTTCTGCTTCTCTTACTAAATCCATTTCCCTGATAACCAAATCGGTTAATATCTCAGATTCAACTTGAGTTTCATTAAATTCTGCGTTAGTATTTTGAGCTTCTAGAAGACGCGCCTGAAAATATTCTTTTGCCACTTCTATTTTTGCTTTATCATATTTAAATTTATCAATTTCTACATCTAGTCTTGCTATTTTTTCCTGAAGTTGAAAATCTGATTTTTGATTGTTTTCATACGTTCTTAAATCAGACAAAAGATCAAAAATAGCCCCGGCTATTTCTTGGTTAAGTTTATCACCATGCTGTCTGATTAGATTATCAATAAAAACATCTTTAGGATTTTTTTCTTCTGTTTCACTTTGTTCTTGCCCTTGTTCTTGTTGTTGCTTTTCTTGTCCCTGACCTTCAGGTTTTTCTTCCTTAGAAACTTGATTTTGAACAGATGAAAATGCATCTTCAATCTCTCTTTCTCCTATACCGATTCTTTTAGCTAGATTATGACGTATCTGAATTATCTCCCCAAAATTACTGTATAAAACTATTTTTCGATACTCTTTTCTTTTATATATTAAATAACTCCTAATATATTGCTCTCTTAGAGAATCAATCTTATATACTCCTTTTAATCTTTCTATTTCCTGGTTAAACTCTTTTCCTTCTTCTGAAGATGGTTGCCGAGGTTGTTCTTTTCTTGGTGGATTATTCCGTGATAAAAAATTTCTTAAAAAATTAAACATTATAAAAATTTTAAAACAAATTTACAATAAAGTCAAATTTCACCATACATAAAGAAGGACATAAAATTACTTATAAAAATTAAAATAAGCTTATATAATAAAAATAAATGAAAATTTACAACATTTTACTTTTGTTCTTTTGCTTGTTTTTACCTTTAATAAGCTTTGCTTTTGAAATTCCTTACCAATATGTTTCAGATTATGATTTAGAAGATATTTTAGTTAACGTTTATCAAGGAGACAATAAATATAAATTTTATAAATGCAATATTGATAATTTAGACTGCTCAGAATATAATGGTAAAAATTTAAAAAAAGATCCCACAGAAGAGAATGTTTTCTATTCACCAGATTTTAAAAAAATTATTAAACAAGTAAAGATAAAAAATAATAAATACATTACTCTCTTTATAGAAAACAATAACAATCGTTCTTTTAAAGCGGTGATTACTTTTAGTAAAAAAATAAGAAAAGTAATTTTTGGTGAGAAAGCAGATAATTTTCTATTTTTTTCTTTGGGAGAAATTTTTTTTATAGAAAAAAAAGAGAGCAATTACAATATTAAAAAAATAAAAAATTCTATAAAATTAAGTTTTCTTAATGTTTCTCCTTCTTTAAAGTATTTAGCCTATTATATCCCAGCAACAAAAAAAAACGGTTATCTAAGATCGTTTATTCTCTACGACCTTAAAAATAATAAAGAAAAAATATTCCATAAAGAAAATATTGCTTACTGGGATTTACTTACGGAGAATAATAAGTTGATAGAATTCGTAGATGATAATAATTTAATTTTTCTTAGTGATCATGAAAATTTTCAAAATCTCTATCTCTATCAAATAGATAGTGAAAAAATAGAAAGATTATTTCCGGAAAATTTTGTTGTCAAAGATTTTTTAGTTGTCGATAAGGTTTTATATTTCACCGCTAATAAAGAAAATCCTCTAAAATGGGATCTATTTTCTTATAATTTTGAAAATAAAACTCTTACTAAGGTAAGTGATAATATAGCTTATGATTTCAATCTTTTTAAAATA
>JBBINE010000024.1:0-3460 GCA_037444025.1 bacterium
TCTTTTTTAAATATTCAATAAGATCTTCGTTAGATTTAAAAAACATATTTTATTTTTTTTAAAATTGTTAATTTTTTTTCACTATCTGCCATCTGGAGAAAATATTACTTCACCAGCAGAAATAGGATAATTATGTCTTCGACTTTCTTTACCATTCAAAACAACAAAATATTTATTTTTCTCTTGGGCTATATAAATAACTTTGTTACCGTCAGATGAAAATTTTAAATCTCCAACAAAATCATATTCTTTTTCTTTTTTATCATTAAAAACTAGAAATTTTTTACTGTCAGAAGAAAAAACCAATCCATAATCATAATCAATCCAATCATATTCTTTTTCTTTCTTTCCATTAAGAATAATGAATTGCTTATTTTTTGATTTCACCAAAATTGCAACATTTCTTTTATTAGGACTTGATACTATACCCATAAATTCTTCTTTTTTTATATCTTTTTTAAAAGTATAAATTTTTTATGTTTCTTAAAGGTAAAGGTTTTATCTTTGACTCAGGGAAACCATTAGAAACAAAAATAAAAGAAATAATCAATAATAATATAATTTTTCTGAACATTTTTTATTTAATTTTTAACTTAAATTTATATTTTTTTTACCGAAACTTTTATTCCTTCTTTATCCATATTATATTTTACTAAAAGCTCGTTTATTTTTCCTGATTCTCCAAAGGTATCTTGAAGTCCAATAAATTCCATTCTTGTGGGTCTATTTTTAGCTAAAAATTCTGAAATAGCTCCACCAAGCCCACCCGCTATTTGGTGATCTTCAACAGTAACAATTCCTTTAACTTTTGAAACAATCTCTATTATTGTTTTTCCATCTAAAGGTTTTATGGTATGAACATTGCAAACAATTGATCTTATTCCTTCTTCTTCTTCTAATTCTTTGGCTGCAATTAATGCCTGGTAAAGTAAATGCCCCGTGGTAAAAATTGCTACATCTGGATTTTCAGAAACCCAAAATTTTTCAATTTTTCCAAATCTAAAAGGAGTTTTTTCCGTTGTAATTAAAGGAGTTTTTTCTCTAGAAAACCTTAAATAAACCGGACCATAAATTTGTGCAGCATGGATCGTTGCTTTTTTCGCCTCAAAAGCATCGCAAGGAACAATAATATTTATCTTAGGCCAACATCTTGTTATTGCTATATCTTCTGTAGCTTGATGACTCCAACCGTCTGAACCAGTAATAATTCCCGCATGATGTCCCGCAATTTTAACGTTTGCTTCGTTGTAAACAATTGTTGTTCTAATTGTCTCCCAGTTTTTTCCAGGTGAAAAAGTAGCATAAGAAGAAATAAAAGGAATTTTTCCACCCATAGCTAAACCAGCCGCTATGCCAGCCATATTTTGTTCTGCTACACCGCATTCTATAAATCTTTCTGGCCATTTCTCGGCAAACTTATGACACCTGGTAGATTCGGCTACATCAGCTGTCAAAACAACTATATTTTCATTTTTTTCTCCCAGTTCTAATAAAGCTTCTCCGTAGCCGTCCCTTATAGCTCTTTGTTCAATGTCAAAGTCAAAAAGTTTCGGATTTAAATTTAATTCGGGATTTATCATTAATTTAAATTATAAGTTAAGTTAAACTATTTTCGTTACTACTTGTTTTAGGTAAATTAAGATTGGACAATATTTTCATATTCACAATAAACAAAGCCTCATTAAATCTTTCCTTATATTTAAATCTAAGATAGTCTAAAATTTTATGATATTTCGTTGGTTTAAAAAGAAAAAACATATAATAACTGTTTCTTAATTCTTGTTCATTAAGCATTTTGATTATCATTAAAATTACTAAAATTTTTCTTATTAAGGAATCTAAGCTATGTCTAATTTTACTATTAAAATCTTGATATACTTCCTGAATTTCGTCTAAAGAGTTTACTAATTCATTTTTATTTTCTTTACCAAGAAATTTACTTTGTTCTATCAACTTTTTTTCAGAATCAATTTCACTGAATTCTTGTTCTATTTTTTTTAGAGTTTCTCTCGCAAATGATAAAACACTCTTTAAATTAAAATCTTCGGTTTTTAAATTTTTCCATTTAGATGATAAAAATAATTCTGAAAGTTCGCTAATGATCTCTTCCCATAAATCATCTAAAAAATTATTTTTATCTTTAAAATATTCAATTATTCTTCTCTTCTTTCTTCCCATAGAATTAAGAGATAACTTCACAAGGGATAAAGGAACATTAGTAACATCACTTCCTAAAATTTTAGATATTATTAACTTTAAATTTCTTAGATGTGAAATGATGTTGTAAATATTATATCTGTATTTTTTATTTTTTTCTTCTTTGAAAATTTCGTTTTCTATCTCGGTAATATCTATATCTTGATACTCTTCCATTTCTAAATCTCCTCCTTCTTTAAATTGATATAAATAGATATCTAATAAGCTATGCATTTCTTCATGTATTATTGTTTCTTCTATTTCTAACTTATTTTGATTTTCTCTAATAAAATTAAAAAATGTTCCTTTTAAATGTAAACCCTTGATCACATAATCTTTATCTTTAGCTACAAATAGTCTTTCAAAATATTCTTTGTTTAAAATTATATTAATACAGAATGGGGTAAATCTATATTCTAAAACTTTATTCTCATCAAAAGATTCAATATGACTTTCTTGTAAATCAACATCATAAGCAAAAATATTATCTGTTTGAAAAGTTTCTTTAATTTTTTTAATCAGCTCTTTTCTGTCTTGATATAAACTTTTTACTTTTTTATTTTTTTCTATTAAACTTTCTACAAGTTTTTCTATATTATCAAGAAACTCGTTATTGCTTTGTAATATTATTTTTTTTATCAGGTTAAACTTTTTAGTATCTTCTTTTTTTTCTTCTTTTATAGATTCTATTTCTTGAGATGAAAAATTAAATTTTTTTTTAACCTTTGTTAAAAAATTTCGTAATTTTTTTTCTATTTTTTCTGAAGAATCATCAATACTAAAAGACTTGATTAACCTTTCTAGATTTTTAATGATTTCTACCTTTGCCTCTAAGTTTCCATAAAATTCATAAAATCTTTCCTTTTTTAGATTTAAATAATCTTTTAAATTTTCTTGTTTCTCCATATTCTACTGATGTTCACTTTGTATTTTTCCCCCTAATGTTCTTAATTCATCTATGGCTTTCTTTGCTTCTTCTTTGTTTGGTGGTTTTCCGTGCCATTCAAACTTTTTTTCCATAAAACTTACCCCTTTTCCTGGAATAGTATAAGCAATAATAACTGAAGTCTTTTTCCATTCTGAGTGAGCTGTTCTTACGGCATCAATAAAGGCTCTAATGTTATGACCATCAACTTCTAAAACATGTAATCCAAATGCTTCTAGTTTTTGTTTCAAAGGTTCAAGTGGCATAACATCTTCAGTAAATCCATCAATTTGAATATAGTTTCTGTCAATAATAATTGTCAAGTTTGATAAAGGATTT
>JBBINE010000024.1:3494-8204 GCA_037444025.1 bacterium
CCTCCTGATGTTCTCCATCGGAAGTATTACAATAAACCTGATAATCTTTTTTATCTAAAATTCCAGCGTAAGCTATGCCTATTGCCTGAGAAATTCCCTCCCCCAAAGGTCCCGACGTTGTTTCTAATCCTGGAAGTGTAGTTCTATGAGGATGTCCTTGAAGTCGAGAATTTATTTTTCTAAGACTTTTAAGTTCTTCAATTGAAAAATAACCAGAAAGAGCCATAGCAGCATAACGAACAGGACAGATATGTCCATTAGACAAAATCAGTCTATCTCTTTCTGGCCAGTCAGGATTTTGTGGATCGTGTTTTAAGATATGAAAATAGAAAGCAGAAAAAATATCTGCCATTCCCAAAGATCCAGCTGAATGTCCAGAGCCAGCTTCTAGAAGCATCTCTATTACTAATTCTCTTATTTTCAAAGCCTGTTCTTCTAAAAATTTTAATTTTTCTTCATAAATTTCTTCTCTCATAAAATTTTTAACCTAAATAAAATTTTTATATTTTTAAATAATGTATTTATAAAAACTTCTTTACTATTGACGATAGGGTAAAGCAAAACTGTTTTAGTCAGCTTTATCCCTTCATCCTTTGAATTAGCAAAACAAGATTGAGGTTTAAGAAAATAGTATCTTGTTGCTTCTGTTCTTTGAGTTAAAATTGCTTTCATGTTACTGTATTTATCCAGTTTTTTAATTTTTATTTTCTTCTTTAATTAAACAAAAATCAGAAGGATATTTTATTATCACTTTTGTTCTTTAATATATTTTTCCACTCCTCTATAATTTCTTGACTCACATCATTTTCTTTAATCTTTGGTTGGGTAACTATAATTTGTCTATCCTTTTTCTGAGACAATGGAATTTTTTTCAAGTCAAGATCTTGTACTTGTAGTTTTTGTATCTGTAGCTTTTCTTGTTTTTTATTTACCACTAAATATCCAACTAAAAGTAGGTTAAGAAATAAACTAATTATTAGAATTACTAAGGTTATATTCAATTTTTTTTGATTCATTGGTAATTAATTTATCTTTTTAAAAAGAATATAGGATTATATAAAACGAACACTACTAAAATTAATTTTATTATACTATTAAAATTATATTACACTAAAATAATTATTAAACTAAAATAAAAAATATAATTCAAAATTTTAATACTTTTGATTCATAATAAAGGAGACAAATATGAATAAAAACGTGTTGTTGAAAATAATTTCTTACCTTTTTATTTTTCTAAATATATTAAACATTATAAACTTGGAAAAGCTCCAGTAACATTTTCTTGGAAAGAGAATGATATTTTAATGAAGGTGAAATTGTAATAATTTAAATTTTATGAAAAATCTAAAAAATCAAAATTTAATACTGCTTAAAACTTCATAAGGTTTATCAGGATCTAGATTATAATAACTAATTAAAAAATCAGCAACCAATTTAAAGGTAGGAGCAGCTGTTCCAAAAGATAAATATCCTTTAGCAGGCTTGTCTAATCTTACCAACACAATAAACCTGGGATCAGAAACAGGAAAAAATCCTATAAAGGTAGTAATAACATCGTCGGTATAGCCTAAGTTATCGTTCGTTTTTCTTTTAGCATCACTCATAAATATAGGTATCAATGCTGATCCTGTTTTTCCTCCAACAGAATAGCCTTTTATTTTCGCTTTTTTAGCCTGATTTTCTACTACTCCCTCAAGAATAGGAAGAATTTTTTGAATTGTTTCAAATTTTAATATTCTTTTTTCAATAATTTGGGGTGAAACAACATCTTTACTACCATCAGGATATTCTATTTGTTTAACAAAATTTAATTTTAATATTGTTCCTTTATTGGCAAAAACCATAAAACCTTGAATTAAATTTAAAGGTGAAACTGCTACTCCCTGACCATAACTAGCTGTTCCAAAATTAATTTCTCTTCCTGGATTTTTTAAATTATAAAAATTAGGTTCTTCCAAAATATTAAAATCTATTTCTGCTTTTTTATTTAATCTAAATTTGTCAACATATTTTAAAAACCTTGCTTTACCTAAAATTTGAGAAATGTAAACAGAACCAGTATTAAGAGATTGTTCTAGGGCAGTTTTTAAATCAACCACTCCCCTACCCTTGCCATCAAAATTTTCAATTCTTTTATTATTCAAAACAACAAAACCTTTATCTTCATATTTTGTTTCTGGCGTCGCTAAATTTTCTTCAAAAGCACCAGCATAAAAAAACGGTTTCATCACTGATCCTGGTTCATAATTTTTAGAAATTCTAGAAATAAACAAAGAATAGTCTGATATTTTATTAAACTCATTAAGATCGTAATTGGGGTATTCAGCTAAACCTAAAATATTACCAGTTTTATTATCTACTACAATAATTAATCCTCCTTGGGCGCTATATTCTTCAATCTTATTTTTTAAAATTTGCTCTAATTTTTTTTGAACATAATAATCTATATTTAAAATTAGATCACCTCCTTTTCTTGGATTTTTAAAAATATTAATATCTTTCCTGTAACCTATTTCTCCTCTTAAAATTTCATCATAATATTTTTCTAAACCATATTGTCCTTCTAATAAACCACTATCAGGATTAAATCTGACAAATCCAATTATGGTAGAAAGGACATTTTTTTGGGGATAAGTTCTTTTTACCTCTTCTTCAAAAAAAATACTATCTAATTTCAAAGTTTCTAATTTCTCTTTTTCCTTTTCTCCTATTTCTTTAGCTAATAAAATGCTTTGAGAAGATTGTTTTGCTGATTCAATCAAAAAATTTAAATCTTTAATAGCTTTTTCTTTAGAAATAATAGAAAAAGCTTTATTTATTTCCTCCTCAATGTTTTTTGCTTTAGGAGGATAGAAATAAAGATTATAAGTATAAAATGAAAGGGCTAAAGGATAAAGATTGTTATCTTTATCTTTTAGATAAATATTTCCTCTTAGGGGTAAAATTCTCTCGAATTTATAATTAATTTCAATTTTATCGGCTTCTACTATTTGTAATTGATATAATTTTACTGTTACCGAAGCAAAAAGAATAAAAATTAAAAAAAGCAGAATAGCAAAAATAGATTTTTTCATTTATTCTCTAAGAGAAAGATTTTCTTTAGTAAGATAAATAAATTGAGTTATAGAAGAAGGATTGGTCTGTTCTTGTAAGAGATGGCTACTGATTAATTGAGAATTAAAATTATTTAAATTCGTTATCTTAATATTATAAGTATCCAGATAAAGTTTTACTTGTTTGAGAAACAATCTTTCTTTGATTAGCATTATCGACAAAATCGATATTGCTATAAGCAAGAAAATATTTGTCCAAAACCAGGTATCGATAGTCATAAATGACGACCTTAAACGATAATTATGTTTTCTGTGCATTTTTTAAATATTAACCCTGGTACAAAATTGCCCTAAGGTTTTTTTAATGATCTTAATGTAGCCGACCTTGATTTAGGGTTTTCTAAAATTTCTTCCCTGCTTGGTTTAATTGTCTTTTTGGTAATTATTTCTGCTCCTTTTTCCTCTTTTAATTTCTTAAAAACTTTTTTGATCACTATATTCTCTAAACCATGAAAACTAATAACCACTAATTTTCCCTCTGATTCTAAAACATTGTAAGCACCTAATAAACCTTTTTCTAAATTTTCTAATTCTTGATTAATAAAAATTCTTAATGCCATAAACACCTTGGTAGCCGGGTGTATTTTTTCTTTTTTCCCTTTTACTTGTTTAACTAAATCAGCAAGTTCTTTAGCGCTAGTAATTTTCTTTATCTTTCTTCTTTGAATAATAGCTTGAGCAATTTTTTCTGCCTCTCTTTCTTCTCCATAAACTTTAAAAATAGAAACAAGTTGATGATAAGACAAGTTATTTATTATTTCACGAGCTGTTGTTTTTATTTCCCTAAAATTTATTCTCATATCTAAAGATTTTTCATCTTTAAAAGAAAATCCTTTTCCAGATTTTTCATAATGCCAAGAACTAATTCCTAAATCAAACACAACACCTTTTATTTGGAAAAACTTTTCTTTTTTAACAACCTTTTCTATTTCTTTAAAATTTTTATTTACTAGTTTTATTCTTTTTTCTGCTTTCATTGTTTTAATTTTTTGTTGACCTAATTGGTAAAGATCTGGATCCCATTCAAAAGCTAAGACTCTTCCTCGTGGATATGTTAACTTGATTATTTCTAAACTAACGTTTCCTTCTCCAAAGGTAGCATCAATAAAATTTTCATTTTTTTTCGGATTTAATATTTCTAAAACTTTATTTAAAAGTACGGGAATATGCATTAAATACCTAAATTGCTTAGATTTTCTGCAATATCTTGAGATTGTTCTTCACTTTGTTTTTTGTACTCTTCCCAATTTTTCTCATTCCAAATTTCAATTCTTGAATACAGTCCAACAATAACTACTCTTTTGTTTAAATTAGCATAATTTCTCAAATATTCAGGAATTAAAATCCTACCTTGACCATCTACAGAAGATTCGTAAGCTCCAGCTAACATTAATCTAACAAAAGCTCTTGAATTAGATTGACTAAGAGGCAATTTCAAAATTTTTTCCACCACTTTATCCCACTCTTCTTTAGGGAAAACAAATAAACAATTTTCTAACCCCTTAGTAACAATCGCAGAGATTCCAAACTTTTCTCTAAACTTAGAAGGTACCATTATTCTTCCTTTTTGATCAATGTTATATTTGTATTCTCC
>JBBINE010000025.1:0-6623 GCA_037444025.1 bacterium
TAAAAAATCCAACCAATAAACTAAAAATGCTTGCCAAGAGAACTATTCCGCTTAAAGCATCTTTAATATTTTTTATTCGATGGTTATAATTAGCATCAATAAAATCTAAAACTTCTTCTAAAATTGTATTAATACCTTCCGTAATTAAAACCAAAAAAATAGCTACTAAAATAAGAATGATTTCAATATCATTTAAATCAAAAAAGAAAATTGCTAAAAAAACTAAAAAAGCAAATAAGCTCACAAAACGAAAATGTTTATGATGACTTATAGTGTATCTTAAACCATTAAAAGCATTTTTAAGACTTTGTTTAAAATTTTTATTTTTAAAATTACTCATTTTAATTCTATTCTCTAAAAATTATCTTATAATTTCAATTACTTTATTAGCTTTACCAGGAGAATTAATAATTACTTCTTCTTTTGATTTTTCTATCGAAGGTAAATAATTTTCTCCTATTATTTTGTCATCCTCTAACCAATATAATTTTAAATCAAGAAAAGTATTTTTGTTCCAAAAACTTCTAATCTGTTTATCAGGAAAAATAAAAATCATACCATCAAAGTCAATTACTTGTCCTTGATTTTTATCTTTTTTAACGAACATCAAACCTCTTTGCCATTCTGCTGGAGTTCTAGCTTCTTTTAACAAATATATCTTATTTTTAAGAGAATAAGGCAATAATTGATCACTAATTTTTTCTACTTGAAATTTGTCATTAAGATAAGAGTATCTAAAATAAACATTTTCTATCCTCGGACCATTAATTAAAACCTCGACTAAACCACCCCTCATTGTCTCAAAAGAAAAATTTTGATCAAAAATAAAATTTCCTAAAGAATAAAAAATAAATTTATCTTTATATTTTTCAATATTTTGAACAACATGAGGATGATAACCTATAACCATATCAGCACCACAATCAATTGATAATCTAGCTATCTCTCTTTGGCGTTCGTTGGCAATCTTTTGATATTCCTCGCCCCAGTGAAAAGTAACAAAAAGAATATCAACCTGTTTTTTTGCTTTTTTTATTTGCTGGCAAATATTATCGTTAATTATATAAACTCCCACTTTATCATTCTGGGGAGATAAATTTTTCAAAAAATCACTATAGCCTAAAAAACCAATTTTAATATTATTTTTTTCAATAATAAGAGGATCATACTCTTTTTTGCCTACACCATAAAAATAAATTTTATTTTTTAATAAGTTATCTAATGTTTCGGTAAAAGCTTCTCTGCTGTAATCAAAAATATGATTATTAGCCAAATTCACAATATTTATTCCTGAAGCTTTTATATAAGGCAACACTTTTGGCTCCATTCTAAATGAATAAATACTTCCTACTTTATAACCCAGTAAGGCTACTGGTCCTTCAAGATTGATAACAATAAAATCGAAATTTTTTAGATAAGTTAAAATTCTTTCTGTTAAGGCAAGATAGTTATTTTTAAAATTATTTTTTACACTTAGCTTAACATATCTATTTAGCATTACATCGCCAGCAAAAAGAATTTTTATCTGGGTAGAGGTTGAAGAAAAATTTTTATCGGTAGAAGTTGAAATAAATTTATATTCTTTAAGTAGAAATGGCTTTAGAAAATATTTTTCATAAAAGATAAAAATACTGAAACAAAAAAATAAAATTAAAAATAAAATTAAAAGTCGGTGTAATTTAATTAAATGAATAAAAGTAATCATAGATCCGAGGAAAAATAAACCAAGAAATAAAATGCCCATTTTTAATTTTACAAGTATCTACAGGAAAAAGTAATAAAGAAATTTCTTTGTTATTATTATCATCCTGTAAAAAACAACCCCAAAAATCTGATGTTAAAATAAAAGTTGAGCTTGATAAAAGTAACTCTCCTCTTTTAAGATTAAGAATAAAAGATGTTTGGGCAGGAATTTTTAAGTTAGGGAAAACTTGACAAATATCAAAAGTAAATTCCTGATGACTTAACAAAATAAATGTTGTTGTTCCTATGGTTTTGTCTTGAAAAGAAGTCATTAATTGATAATAAAGTCCCTCCTGTAAATAATAAGGAGATAACCAGCTAAAAATAAAAGTAGAAGAACTAATTTTAAGATTAAAGTTCAAAATTTCCTTAGGTGGAATCTCGGAATCTGAAACAGAATTTTGAGGGTCAGGATCAGTTAAAACAAAGTCAAAAAAATTATTATAGGAATTATAAGCATTACCGTAATTTTTTTCTTCATGTTTAATTGATTCTTCACTAGAATATGCTGTTGCTTTTCTTGATAAAGACTTATTTTTAGGAGGATTAGAAAGACATTCTCCTAAGCAATTACTATTTTCTCCCCAACCGATCGAATCAACAATTTGGTTATCTTTATTAAATAAAATTATTTTATTGTTTTCTGTTAACTTATTTGATTTAGACCATCTAATATCTGGCTGAAGCAAAAGATTGGAAGAAGCATTAGCTAAAAGTAAATAAGAATAGGGATTGATTTTTATATTATCAAAATTAGATCTGGCTCTACCTCCTAGAAGAGTATAAGATTTATTGTTTTTTAACAAAAGTAATCTCCAACCAGAAAGATCTGCCTTAAAATCGGTGGGATTATAAAGTTCTATATATTCATCGTCAGCTTTTTCTCCGGCTATCATAACTTCTGAGATTAGAATTGAAGAAGAGGCTAAAGAAAAAGATATATCTATATTTTCTGGATTACATAAATCTTCTGGAAAAGTAGATGAAGCAATTTTTATCAAAGTAGCGTTTTCTCTATCTAAATTATCATAAAGATAAATTCCAAAATAATATAAAGTAGAAGAAGAAGGGCATTTTGTTATGGAAAATATTGACTCTGTAGAAGAAGCAGAAAATTGAGGTAAAGGCAAAGTTGAAGTTGTTCCAAAATCTTCTAGAGAAAAGATATTTTTATTTTGTAACTTGTCTAGCATATTGATTTCTGAGGAAGTTAAGATTATAAGATTATAAAAATAATTATTTTTTACCTTTTCTAGATTGAGCCCTTGTAAATCTACATTTGGTTCAACAAAAAAGATATGTAAGAGATAATCATTATCGTTTATGCTTAGATTAACCTGAAAATTTTCAATATCTAAGATAGTTAAATCAATAAAATTATCTCGTGGTAATTCGGTATAAGAGGAATTTTTAGGAGTAGGAGTACGAAACCAAAAATCTTTTGAATTATCATCGCTATCCTGGTAATTTTTTCTTTGAAGTGTTTTATTTGTTAAATTTTCTATCAAAAAAGGTCCTTTTTCATATTGATAAATTTTCTCTTTGTCATCTCCATATCCTACTAAATCGGAAATTTCTCCATTAGGTTTTCTTAATATTAAAGTATTGTTTTTAGAAATAGAATAACTTTTAGCATAAGTTAAATCTGAAATATCTGCCACTGAAGAACTTGGATGAGAAATTAAAAAAAAGCTGTATGGTTTAATTTTAACATTTTCAAATTTTGATTCGGGAATAAGTTCTATTAAAGTTGGAGTTGAAGTTAGGTTTTCTTTAGAAGCATATTTTTCCAATTTCCAACAAGTAAGCTCTATTTCTTCATTGCTGTGGTTATAAAGTTCTATAAATTCATCATAAGTGCTTAAATCAGACTCTAACTGAATCTCAGAGATTAATATTTTGGAATAAGTTTTATTTTTATAATTATCACATTTATTTTGACGAGAATTATTTATAATTCCTCCGCCTCCTCTATTTTTATCATTTTTATCTTCTTTAATTTCTTTTTCTTCAATTTCTTCTTCGTCTGATGTAGTAGGCATCCCTAATAAACTTGAAGTTGAGTTTGTTGAAATTAGATTCGTTAATTTTTCTTTTCCGATTAATTTTTGTAAAGTCGGATTATCTCTCTCTAATTGAGCATCTAGATCTTTGTTAAAAATAAACTCCTGATAACTAGTTTCTGTATCTTTTTCTTGGTATTGTTTTTCAGTATAGGTTCCCATTTTAAGAAAGGTTATTTCTCGATTATCTGAAAAAGTAGGTAGCCTATAACCAGAATTATTAATCTGACTAGAGGAACGAAAATGGTTTAATTTTAAAAGATCAAACAGTGAACTTAAAAAAAACTGAGGCTTTGCCAAAATTTTACTTATTTTATCTATCTCTAAAACAAAAAATATTCCTCCAAAACAAAAAAGTGAAATTAAAATGATTACCTTTAATTGATTCATTTGATTCACAAACTAGCAGGTTTAAATAATTTTTAAAAATATATAGCCTCCTTAATTTAAATTTTATCAAAAATTAAAAAATATTTTTAACTATAAAACTGGCATTTTTAATATATTTTCTAAATTTTATTATCTTGATTTAGTTTTTTATAGCTGATAAAATGTTCTCTAAAGAAACAATCATAAAGAAGCTAAACAAAGTTAAATATAGATGAAAATTCTACTTATAATTACCCATGGAAAAATTGGCGGAGCAACTAATTCTGTTTTTTGGTTGGCAAAAGGATTAAAAGAAAAAAATATTGATGTTTATGTTGGATTTGGTGAAGGTGATTATTTAAAAGAAAAATTAAATTTAGAAAAAATTCCTTTTTATAATTTTAAATGGCTCAAAAGAACTCATAATCCTCTGATTAATTTATTTTTCGTCTTTGAAATTAAAAGATTTTTAGATAAAGAAAAATTTGATATAGTACATTTTAATTCAACAAACGCCTTATTTGGAACAATTGGAGCAAAGTTTTCTAAAAATAAACCAAAAACAATTTTTACTTTTCGTGGACTTTCAGTTTTAGATCCTAATTATAAAAAAAATCTTTATTTAAAAATAATATACTGGGTTATTTTTAAATTTTTACTTTGGTTTATTAATATACCAGTTTTTGTTTGTAAAGATAATTTTAAAAAAGCAAAAAAAATAAAACTTGCTAAAAAAGGAGTTATAATTTATAATGGTATTCCTGAATCAGAATTTCTAAGAAAGGAAGAGATAATTAAATTTTTCGAAGAAAGATTAAATATTTCTTTGAAAGACAAATTCATTATAGGCTCGATTGAAAGATTAGACTACTCAAAAAACTATGAATTTTTAATTTCTGTTTTACCAAAAATTTTAAAAATAAAAGAAAATGCTATCTTATTAATCATTGGCGACGGTCCTGAAAAGAAAAAACTAGAAAAATTAATAAAAAAACTAGAACTTCAAAATAAAATTTTTCTCTTAGGAGAAATAGAAAATGCTTCAAAATATTTAAAAGGCTTTGATTTATTTATTTTGCCTTCAAGATATGAAGGTTTATCTATAACTTTAATTGAAGCTTTGTTTGCACAAGTCTCAATTTTAGCTTCAGATGTTGGAGGAAACAAAGAAATAGTTGGAGAAAAAAGTGTTTTCAAATCACAAAATAAAACTGATTTTATAGAAAAATTCAAAAACATTTTAATTTCAGCAAACTTAAATAATAAAGCAAAAGAAATTTTTAGTATTAAATCTGTGGTTGAAAATTATCTTTCTTTGTATTTAAAACTTTCTCATACATCTCAATAAAATACTTAGCTAGACTTTCAAATTCTCTTTCTTTGGGATAATATGGATTTTTATCTAATGCTTCTTGGATACCTTTTATAAGACTTTCTACATCTTTAGGTTCTACTAAGATACCATTTACTAAAGGAATATCTTCAATAAAAGCACCAACTTTAGTGGCTACCACAGAAACTTTAAAGAAAGCTGAAATTAATGGAATAGAAGATTGGGTAGCTTGAATATATGGTAAAACACAAATTTTTGATTTTTGAAATAATTCTGTTATTTCTTTTTTAGATAAATATTTATTAATCAAAACGAACTTTTCTTCACTTTTCTTGATTTTCCTCAACAATTTTTTATCTAATCTTCCGGGACCTGCTATTACTATTTTAAATTTCTCTATTTTTAATCCTGCTTCAATTAAATATTCTAATCCTTTATATTTTTCCAATCTCCCAAAAAATAATACCTGATTTTCTTTTTTTATACTTTTATCAATATAATCCTTAAACAAAGGGGCAAAGCTTCCGTGAGGAATAACAAAAATTTTGTTTTCGTTTATCCCTAGTTCTTTGACTTTTTTAACAAAAATCTTTGAATGAATATGAATTCCATTAGCAAGTTTCAGAGAAATTATTCCCAAAATAGCGTTAATTTTTTCAATAGTATTTGTTGGATGTGGTTCTGGGTTATGAAGGGTAATAACAAAAGGAATTTTTTGAAGTTTTAAATAAATAGAAAGAAAAGGTGTTGGAGGATATCCTTCTCGAGACAAAATATGAACCAAATCAGGTTTTATATCATTTATAATTTTAATTAATTTTAAAGTAAATAGAGGATTTATGAGATTAAAAAAAGAAATAATTTTATTTCTAGATATTCTATATTTAATTAGAAAAATATTTTCTAAATCTCTGTTAAAATAATCAGGTATATATAAAAAAATCTCTTTATAATACTTTACCAATTCTTTAACCAAAAGATAATTATAATCCCCAATAGCACCTCTCATCAAAAAAGACAGTAAAAACAATTTCATTTTTCTCTATATATTCTTTATTATTTCTTATTTTAAAAACATATTACTTTTAAACTCAAATATTAGATAATCTGATTAT
>JBBINE010000026.1:0-6340 GCA_037444025.1 bacterium
TATTCGGTAAGAAGTTGGGAAAGACATGGGTATAATTATTAATTTTATGATTTTATATACTTTTCTCCAAATTTCTACTCTACTCAATGCGTTTTATTATTGCTCCTAAATTTGTTAATTTTGATTCAATATTTTTATAACCACGATCTATTTTTTCTGCGTCGTTAATTATTGTTGATCCTTGAGCTAAAAGTCCAGCTATTATTAAACTTATTCCAGAACGAATGTCTAAAGACTCAACTTCTTTACCAAATAAAGGAGTAGGACCAATTACCAAAGCTCGATGAGGATCAAAAATTTCTACGTTAGCTCCCATTTGTCTCAGTTCGTTCAAATAACCAAACCTATTTTCATAGAGCCATTCATGAATTAAGGTAGCACCTTCAGCCTGAGTAGCTAAAACACCAAAAGGTGGCTGCAAATCAGTTGCGAACTTAGGATAAAGACCTGTCTGAATTTTAGTAGCTTTTAATTTAGAAGGCTTAATAAGGATAGAATTTTTAAAAATTTCATAATTAATTCCCATATTTTTAGCGATAATTAAAACTGAATCAAGTTCTTCTACATTTAGATTTTCAATGTAAATTTTACTTTTGGTGCTGGCTGCTAAAGCAATAAAAGTTCCTGCTTCAACATAGTCATAAGGATTAGTAAAAACAATCTCGTTTTTAATCTGTTTTCCTTTGCTTATTTTAATAAAAGGGGTTCCAATACCCTTAAGATTGAAACCTGCTTTTTTAAGAAAATGACAAACAGCTTGAATATGAGGTTCCATAGCAGCTAATCTAATATTAATTTCTTTTTTAGAAAAACTACTAGCCATAATCAAAACTTCTGTAGCAGTAACGCTTGATTCTCTTAAAATAATGACTTGAGATTTATTGTTTTTAAAGTAGGCTTCAATAACATCGCCGTTTCTTTCTATTTCAGCTCCTAAATCTTGTAAACCTTCAAGATGGGCAGTAATTGGACGCGCTCCAATAATATCTCCTCCAGGAGAGAAAATTCTAATCTTACCAAATCGAGCTAAAATAGGACCTATAAGTAAAACTGAAGCTCTTAGTTTTTTGACTTCAGGAATTAATAAATCTCGATAAACAACATTTCTATTATCTATAACTAAAGTAGAATCCTCAAAGTTAATTTCTGAACCTAGGTAATTAAAAATATCGATCATAGTGTCAACATCTAAAATTTTAGGAACGTTTTTTATTATTACCCTACCCTTTATCAATAAACTAGCAGCAATAAGAGGTAAAACAGCATTTTTAGATCCTGAAACTTCTATCCTTCCTTCTAATTTATTTCCTCCTTTTATTAAAAATTTACTCATAGAAATTTAAAAATTAAAAATATAACTAACCCTATCATTCCACCTATAATATTAATTATCCAAAATCTTACAACCAAATTAGCTTCGTGCCATCCCAGAGATTTAAAATGATGATGAATTGGAGTAGATAAAAATATTTTTCTTCTAAAAAATCTTTTAGAAAAAACTTGGATAACAACCGAACCTGATTCGATTAAGAAAATTAAAGCTATAAAAGGAAGTAGTAAGGTACTTCCAGTAAGAAAACTCATTAAAGCAATAGCAACCCCTACTGACATAGAACCGTTATTACCATCAAAAAATTTCGCCGGATAAAAATTAAACCAAAGATAAGCTAAAAGAGAACCTAGAAGAATACTACCAAAAGAAGCTAAATTGTAATCTTGATTTAAAAAAGCAAAGATAGTTAAGACTAAAATAATAGTAAAAGTTGTACCCCCAAAAAGTCCATCCATACCATCAATAATATCGGTAGATAAAGTAACGGCTAAAAAAATAAAAATAAAATAAAGAGCAAAAAATATTATACCGGGGTAGAAGCGATAATCTGCTAATTCAATAAAGTTAATATTTAGTTTAGTAATAAACCACCAAGCAAAAATAATAGCAATACTTAGATAAATAAGAAATGTTTCTTTACGAGAAAAACCTCTATGAGGTCCAATTTCAAAATGATGTATTAAATCATCAACTAATCCTAGTATTCCTCCTAAAAAAAGACCAGCTAAAGGAAGATATGTTTCTCGACGAGTAACAAAATTTAAATAATCAAAAACGCCACCGAAAATATTTTTAAGAAATAATAAAACCAAAGCTAAAATGATAGGAGGTAACCAAATAACAATTCCTCCCATGGTTGGTGTGCCTTCTTTTTCTTTCAGCGTTTCGTTGGCAATGGGTGTTCCTTTTCTTTGCGGTTTATCTAGTAGATTAAATTTGATAGCTAGTTTTAAATAAACTGGAATTAAAAATAATGATGTTAAGAAACCCAAAATTCCCAATAAAAAAATTTTTATTAAATTCAAAGATTCAATTGCCATTATAAAATTTTTCTAAGGCAAAAATAATTTTTTCAGCATCCGACCATCTGTTGTTTGAATCTAAAATAACTATACCTATGAAAGGAGATTTATCTAATTTGACAATCATTACTAAACATTCTCCTGCTTCATCAGTAAATCCTGTTTTAGCGCCAACTATATAATTGTGATATTTGGGTAAAAGCAGATTAGTAGTCCACAAAATCTTGTTATTGATAACTACTTTTTCTAAGGTAGTTAAATAAAAAATTTCTGGTTTTAAAGAATAAATTTTTTCTATCAAAGTAATTAAATCTTTAGCCGAAGAAACATTATCTTTACTTATACCCATTGGATCAACAAAAGACGTATCTGATAAGTTCCATGATTTAGCCTGTTTGTTCATCAATTCAACAAACTTACCGTAACCAAAATTTTTAGCTAATAGATAAATAGAATCATTGCTTGATGAAATAAGTGAAGCTTTCAAAGCCTGATCTCGAGTAATCTTTTCTCCTGCTTTAAAAAAACCAACATTCCCGGGTTGAGAAATAGCTTCATTATCAAAAGTTAATTTAAAGTTATTTTTAGTTAAGGAAAGCACTAAATAAGAGCTAAGTAATTTAGTTATTGAAGCTATTGGTTTTTTTTCATTATAGTTGATACCTAGAATAAATCTACCATTTAACTCCTTAACTAAAACAGATTTAGCCTTAAGGTCCTTGATTTCTATAAGATTAGAAAATTCTTTTTGAGATATAATATTACGCTTTATGTTTGCATCTAAAGTTACAACAGGGGAGGGATTGTCTATATAATTCGAAGTATAACCTGAATTTAAATTCAAAAAACCTAAGAATAAAAATAAGATAAGCATTATATTTTTCTTCTAATTTCTTCTCGTAATTTATAATAATCAGGTAATTCTTCTTCTTTAGTAAAACCTAAAAAATTTAAAAATTTATTACTTATCCTATAGCTAGATTTATCTTTTTTAACATATCCTTGTTTAATTAACTCTTGAATTAAGTAATACGATTTTTCTCCTCTTATTTTATTTATAGATCTGATATTAATAGGTCCACCATAAGCAATAATGGCTAAAACTTCTAAAAAATCTTGAACAAAATCATTTTCTTCAAAACCAAAAAAGTTTATTAAATAAGAAGACAATTCCGGCTTAGTCAAAATCTCTAAATATTTTCCATCATCATAAATAAAAAAACCTGACTCTTTCTTTCTCTGATTTATTCTGTTGACTAAAACACTTACATCAAAACCATCAAAAAATTTTTTTAAAATATTTTTACTAATTTTCCGACGAGCAGCTATGAGAATAGCTTCCAAAATTTGAGAAGCTAATTCTTCTCTCATTACTCTTTAGGGGTATTAACTTTCAAAGATATAGCTGCCCCTATAGCTCCACCAATACTTCGAGCTATTTTTCTAACAGCATTGATAGTTGATCCTTTTTTTCCAATTATTAAACTTAAAACTTCTCGTGGACCGGTGATTTCCACTAATAAACCTCTTTCATCAACTTTAGTATCAATTTTTAACTCAGCGACTTTTTTAGGATCGACCCAAAGAGAAAAAAGATTGCGAAGTCTAGACTCGACTTCAGTCAATTTTTCTGACATTGTCATTAAATTTTTAAATTAATTTCGACAGTTCATGCCTATTTTTGATAGGCAATAAATAAAAATTAACCAGCCAGCGGTGGGGATCGAACCCACGACCACCTCATTACCAGAGAGGTGCTCTCCCACTGAGCTACGCTGGCAATAATGTTCTAAAAATTATCATAATTATATCATATTTTCTTTTAAAAAAATCAAAAGATATTATTTTCTCCATACATTTCAAGATACAATTTCACTAATTCCCGATATAAAGGCAATGTTGCTACAGAACCAACGGGAACATCTTCTATTAAAAGAGTCATTACTGCCTGAGGATTTTGATATGGGAAATACCCGGTGAAAATAGCATTCAATTTTTTTTTCCCCATAATTTCTGGAGTTCCACTTTTTCCAGCAACAGGAAGATCTCCCAAAATTTTTGCTGTTCCTTGTGTAACTGTCATCCTCATTCCTTCTTGAATCACTTTTAAGTTTTCTGGGGAAATAATGTTTTCACGTAAAACTTTAGGTTGTCTTTGAAAAAGAACTTTTCCTTCTTTGCTAACAATTTTTTCTACTAAATAAGGTTGATAAATCTTTCCAGTAGCAAAGTAGCTTGTCCACAGGGCGATTTGTAACGGAGTTACTAAAATATCACCTTGACCTATGCTTACATTATAAGTATCTCCCAAACGCCAATAAGGATCAAAAATATTCTTAGCTTTAGTTTCAGGAGAAGGTAAAAAACCGCTTTTTTCATTAGGAAAATCAATTCCTGTTTTTTGTCCTAAACCAAATAATCTCCAATATTTATTAAGACGCTCAATACCTAAACCATATTTAATTGGAATTTCTTCAGGATATCCGTTAGCTTTAGCCGAATAAGGATATCCTCCTCCAATGACATAAAAATAGACATTAACAGAATCAGCTATTGCTTTACGAGCATCGGTCCAACCATGAAATTTATTATCTTTAAATACAGAAAATCTATTGGGAAAATAAGGGTTAGGAATTTTTATTTCACCAGCAGCAAAGATCCTATCATTAGGATTGATTATTTTTTCTTCTAAAGCAGCAGCTAAAACTACTGGTTTAATTGTAGATCCGGGATTATATAAACCACTTACTACTCTATTAAATAAAGGTTGATCAATATTATTAAGTATTTTTTTAACCTCATTATTTTTCCCTAGAAAGGCTTCGAGATCATAAGAAGGATAAGAAATTAAAGAAATTATTGCTCCCGAATTAGGATTTATCAACACAAAAGCACCACGACGATAATTGTTCTCTTTAAAGTATTCTTCTATTTTTTGATAAATTTTTTTTTGCAATTCAAGATCAATAGATAAAACTAAATCTTTACCGGGAGAAAAATCGGTTTCTTTTATTTTTTTGATTTTATTTTCTGAATAAGATTTCTTATAAATAATTTCTCCTACTTTACCTCTTAAATAGTCTTGATAAAAAAATTCTAAACCAGATTGACCAACAAATTCTTCGGGATAATAAAGCTGATCTTTTTGAGGAAAACCAAGATAACCTATTAAATTTCCAACAGCAGAAGTAGCTTCATATGATCTCACATAAGAAGGAATAATTTCTAAATAAGGATATTTTTTTTTATCAGATAAAAGTTTTAATGCTTTTTTTTTATTGAAATTTCTGATAATAATTTTGTTACCTCTGTAAAATATTTTTTCTCCTGAAAACATATCTAAACTCTCTAAATTTAATTCATTTATTTTAGTTAAATCTAAATAAATATCAAAACTTAAATTAGATCCTGCAATTAACTTCATTTTTTTATCATAAATATCACCGCGAGGAGGAAAAGAAAAATAAATATCTCCTTTTATTTGTTTTTCAATTCCTAAAGCTTTCTCTTTAAAAAAAAACTGTAAATAGATAAAATATCCTGAAGCCAAAAAACAAATGAAGAAAAAAAGGAAAAATAATTTTCTAGGATGAAGCTGACTGGTTTTTATTCTTCTGCCTTTTAACTGAAAAATTATTTCCTCGTCAATCATATTTCTAAATTTTAATTTTTTTATTTTTTATTTTTCCGATTTTATTAATAAATTTTTCAAAGGGTAAAGTATTTAAAACATTAGAAGCTTTTGCCCACCCTCTTCGAGCCTGAGCAATTCCAAGATTAAGAAAAGATAAATGTAAAACTGAATGAGCATCAGAGTCTATAACCATAAAAACATTTCTTTCAATGCATTTTTTAATATGTTCATCTTTTAAATCTAATCTATCCGGATAAGCATCTATCTCCAATATGGTGCCTGTTTTTTGAGCATAATCAATGATCTCATCAATGTCTATCTCGTATGCTGGTCTTTTGTTAATAATTCTTC
>JBBINE010000027.1:0-2456 GCA_037444025.1 bacterium
ATTGAGCTTCAGGTGAAGAAACTCCTATTCCTAAATTACCAGCTTCTAAGATTAAGTTACTACTAGTTAAAGAAAGAGGTTGAAAAAAACGAACTTCCTTGGATTGAGCTTGAAATTTTAAATTATAGTAAGGAGTATCTTGATTAGGATTTTCCCATCCCCAGGTATAAAAATTTTGATTTTTTAATAAACTTAAAGCAACTGAAAATAAAATTAACAAACTAAGAATGATTATTTTTCTCACTTTCATTTTTGATAATTACTTTTAAGTTTGATATAATATCATGGCCCAATTTAACAGCAATATTATATTCCCCACTTTCTTTAATTTTTTGCTCCAAAACAATGTTAGCTTTAGGTATATTGATGCCTTTATCTTTTAAAGCTTTTGAAATTTTTTCTCTGGTTATCGAAGAATATTTATTAATTCTAAACTCTAAAACTAATCTCTCTAATTCATCTTTTAATCTTTCAGATAACAATTTTCTTTTTTCAACTTTAGTTTCTAAAAGTAAAGGTTTTAATTCTCCAGATAATTTTTCTTTAGTAGCTAATTTAATTTTTCCTAACGAAAATAAATATTTAAAATACCCTGGCTTAACCATTACCACTTCTCCTTTCTGCCCTAAATTAACAATATCATCTAAAAGAAGAACCGGTAATCTTTTATTCTTTTTATTCTTTTTGCTTTTCTTCATTGGGTTTTATAAACTTTTGACTACCTCCTTGGCTTTATCTAATATTGGATCTAATTCAGAATTTTTCTCTTTTTCTTCTGGGGATGGTTCTTTAATTTCAATATCAGGAGTAATACCATTCCCCTCAATTTTTGTCCCTTTAGGAGTTAACCAGTAAGCAACAGTTAATTTCAGCATATTCTTATCAACATTAAAAACTTGCTGCACACTTCCTTTACCAAAAGATTTCTCTCCTATTATTTTAACATTATTATTGTCTCTTAGAGCACCAGCAAAAATCTCTGAAGCTGAAGCTGAACCCTTGTTAATCAAAATAACTACTTTTTCTTTCTCTAAATTTCCTGGACCTTCAGAAACAATATCTCTTGTTTTATTGCTCCTACTCACCTCTTTCAAAATCACTTTACCTCGCGGCAAAAAGAGTTCACTCATTTTAATTGCCATTTCAAGAAAACCACCGGGATTATTCCTTAAATCTATGATAAATCTATTCGCTCCTTTGTTTTTCAAATCTTTGTAGGCATTTAAGAATTCGTAATAAATATTACTACTGAAAGAATTAACTTTGAGATAGCCAATTTTAGAATCAAGAAGCTTACTTTTGACTACTTCTATCTTAATGATTTCTCGCGTAATAACAAAATCTTTTGCTTCTAACCATTCTTTCTCTCTAAAAATAGTCAACTTTACATTAGTTCCTGGTTTACCACGAATTTTACTAACAGCTTCTTCTAAAGACATATTTTCTGTGCTTTCATCATTTATTTTTAAAATCTTATCTCCAGCTTTAAGGCCAGCTTTTTCAGCTGGAGTTCCTTCAAGAGGAGCAATTACGGTTAAAACTCCATTTCTAATACCAATCTCAAAACCAACCCCACCAAAAGAGCCACTTAAATCTTCCTCAAAAATTTTTGCTTGAGTAGCGGAAAGAAAATCTGAATGAGGATCATCCAAAGATCTAACTAAACCACGAATAGCTTCAAACATGGCTTTGTTGGGATCTACTTTTTGTGGATCAGCATAATTTTGTTTAATAATCTGCCATGTTCTTAAAAAAGTAGAAAAATTCTGGCGACTAAAGTTTTTATTAAGTAAAGCATCAGCCCAAGCTAAATCATGACTAAGCTTATAGCCTAACAAACCAACACCTGTTAAAATAAAAATAATTAAAAATAAAGTCCTTGTCTTTTTGCTAAACATGATTTATGTAAAAATAAAAGGTTTAATTTTAGACAAAACAAAAGTTAAAGAAAAAGACGCCCTGATTTATATTTTAACAAAAAGAGACGGAATTTGGAAATGTTCTCTTAAGGGTCTTTTTCGTCCGAAAAGCAAAAATCTTTCTTTAATGGAACCGGGAAATTTTAATAGTTTTTTTATTATAACCGATTTAGAAAAAAAAATAATAGTTTCTGCCTTACCTCTAAAAATAATGCCTGCTACCTGGAAAAAATATCCTTATACTTTTTTATGGACCTTAAAATTAATTAAAAACTTAAAACTTGTAGAAACTCCTAAATTTATATGGTTTATCTTAAAAAATATAAATCATTACTTACCTCAAGGAAAAAATTTTTCTTTTTGGTTTATGTTTCAACTTTTAAAAGAAGTGGGTTATGAAATAGATTTAGAGAGATGTTATCATTGTGGCATTTCCATAAAAAACGAAGCTTATTTTTCACCTAAAGGAATTTTTTGCTCTTTATGTAAAAAAATTTCCTACCCCCGAATAGAAAAACAAGAACTAGAAGAAGCAAA
>JBBINE010000027.1:2466-5936 GCA_037444025.1 bacterium
TTTCCCTTTTATTCTTTTTTATTTTAATTATCCAAAAATTTCCATTTTAAAAAAATAAAAAACCCAGTGAAAGTACCTTCAGATATTCCTATTTTTTTAAAATCAATTATTAAAACAAGAATAAAAGAATTACAATCAATATCTTAACTTTTCAATAAATTAAATTTAATAAATTAAAATAAATTCAATATATGATAAAATTAATTAGATGATTAATGGACCTTTAGAAGAATTAGGAAAAGAAATTTACGGTAAAAAGAAATCTAAAAGATTAGGTAAATACGAAATTTTATTAAAAGAAGAAAGCGATCAAAAAGAAATAACAGAAGAGACTGCCCACGCGCAAATGCCTTCAAAGAAAAAAAAACAATTTTTAAATATTTTGGTTAATTGGCTCTTTTATACCTCTGTTTTTATTTTTATAAGCAGCTTGGGAATTTTTATCTATAATTTCTATTTCAAAAACACAGGTTTGAGTGATTTAAAGATTAATCTTATTGGCCCTAATGAAGTTGATTCTCTAAAAAAATACTCTTATACTCTGGAAATTAAAAATAACTCTAATAAAATCTTAACTAATACCAACTTAAAAATAAGTGTTTCAGATGGAATATTTATAGAAGATCTTTTAGACCAAAAAGATATTTCTTTATCTTTAGGAACATTAGACCCTAAAAATTCGATTGAAAGAAAAATCAATTTGACTTTCTTTAACGAAGGTAACCAACAAGAAAAAATAAGTCTTACTTTATTTTATAGCCTAGAAAACAGAAAATATAGATTTGAAAAAAGTTCTGAATTCTTAGTTTCGGTAAAAAATCCTCCTTTAAAAATACAAGCTTTCATACCTCAGAAAATATATGTTAATCAAGAATTTCAATCTTCATTCCAAATTATTAATTTAAGCGATCAGAAATTAGAAAATATAAAATTTTCTGTTGCCCCTCCTTCGTCTTTTTTATTAACCTCCTCGTTTCCTCAAACAGATAATCTTTACTGGGAAATACCTTATATCAATCCAAAAGAAACAAAAAATGTTTCCTTTATAGGACAAATTCAAGATATCAATTCTTCAGCCTTGATTCAGACAAAAACAGATTTCACCTGGAATAACTTTTCCCTTTCTTTACCTAAGGAAAATTTTAAAATTAATCTCTTGGATAATCCCGTATCTTTAAGCATAAAAAGTAACCCCTCATCGAAATCAATCCCTATTGGTTCAAAACTATTTTATGAAATTACAGTCGAAAATAAAAGCAAAATAGTCTTACAAAATTCCCAAATAAAAGTTTACCTTGAAGGACCATTTGATTATTCCTTGATTGAATCAAGTGGTTACTATAATAACTTAGAAAAAAGTATTTACTGGGATAACAGAAATAAAGAAGGCTTAGCTGAATTTAAGCCTGGAGATCAAATAAAAGTCAGTTTTTATGCTTCTTTATTAGATAGTTATCCTTTTTCAGAAAATTTGAAAAAAAATTTTACTACTAAAATAAGAGTAGAATTCAGAACACCGAGTATTCCTCCGGAAATAGAAAACATTAGTACTAGTAAAGAATATATAGTTTATCAAGAAGATGAAAAAAATATAATGGGTTATATGTATGTAAGTCATTTTTTACTTTATAACGATCAATATTTCCCCGGCGAAGGACCTTTTCCCCTAGAACCTATTTTTCCTACTACATTATCTTGGCATATAAAAATAAAAACTATTGCAGAAGATTTTGACAATATAACTTTAAGCACCAAACTTCCTCAGGGAGTAAATTTAACAGGCAAGGTTGCTGGTGATGCTTTAACAGAAAACTTAAAGTTTGATCCTAAAACTGGAATTTTTGTATATTTTTTAAACAAAATACCTGCTAATCTTGGATATGAAGAAAAAGAGTTGGACCTGGTGTTTCAATTATCGGTTAATTTAGCAGCCAATGTTGATATTGCAAGCTTCAAAATTATACCCAACCTTCAATATTCAAGCGTTGGTTCTTTTAGTCAAATACCTGTTAATAATATTATTGAAGGAATATCATCATACTTAATTGACAAAAATCAAAATTGATAATCTCATGATTGAAAAATGGAATGAAAAATTTAGATGAATTAATTCGAATATGTAAACGAAGAGGTTTTATTTTTCCTTCAATGGAAATTTATGGTGGCTTGAAAGGATTTTATGATTTTGGTCCTTTGGGAGTTTTACTAAAAAATAAAATAAAAAATCTTTGGCTTCAAGAAGTTGTTTTTAAAAATAAAAATATTTATCTTGTAGAAAGCTCAATTATTGGTTTAAGAAAATTATATGAAGCTTCTGGTCATATAGAAAATTTTCATGATCCTTTAATTGAATGTAAAAATTGTCATAATCGTTTTAGGTATGATCATTTAACTAAGGGAGAGTACGGAGAAGTAAAAATGAAAAATGGTAAACCACTATGCCCTTTATGTGGAGGTGAACTTACAGAAGAAAGAAACTTTAATTTAATGTTTAAAACATATATTGGTCCTGTAGAAGAACTTGCTTCCGAAGGTTACTTGAGACCGGAAACAGCTCAAGGAATTTTTTCTAACTTCAAAAATGTTTTAACTTCAATGAGAGCTAAGTTACCATTTGGTATTGCTCAAATCGGCAAAGCTTTTCGTAATGAAATTACTCCCAAAAATTTTATTTTTAGAATGAGAGAGTTTGAACAGATGGAACTTGAATTTTTCACTTATCCATATGAAGCAAAAAAATGGTTTAACTTTTGGGTTGATGAAAGATATAATTTTTACTTGAAAATTGGATTTAAAAAAGAAAATCTGAATAAATATGCTTATCAAAAAGATGAATTATCTCATTACTCTTCAGCTACCATAGATATTGAATATAATTTTCCCTTCGGTTTTTCTGAACTTGAAGGTATTGCTAATCGAACTGATTATGATCTTAAAAGACATTCTCAATTTTCTGGGGAAGAATTATTTTATTTTGATGAAAGAAGAAAAGAAAAAATAACACCATATGTCATTGAACCTTCTGTCGGTATTGAAAGATTATTGTTAGCTATCTTGTGGGAATTTTTTGATGAAGATGAAATTGAAGGTGAAAAAAGAAAAATTTTTAAATTTCCTTCCTTTTTAGCACCAATTGAATGCGCCGTTTTTCCTTTGCTAGGAAACAAAGAAAAATTAACTGAAAAAGCAAAAGAAATTTATCAAAATTTAAAAAATGAAGGTTTTCTTGTTGCTTATGACGAAAATGGCTCAATTGGAAGAAGGTATCGACGCCAAGATGAAATTGGAACTCCCTTTTGTCTGACTATCGATTTTCAAACGCTAGAAAACAATACTATAACCGTTCGCTTTCGAGATACAACTATGCAAGAAAGAATAAATATCGAGGAAATTAAGAATTATTTAAAGGAGAAATTAAAATCATAAAATTAATAATTATACCCATGTCTTTCCCAACTTCTTACCGAATA
>JBBINE010000028.1:0-5917 GCA_037444025.1 bacterium
AAAACATATTTTCCTCCTTGAGGAGGTATTTTCCATTCTAAGTAGAGTTCGTCAATAGGTTCAGTGCGATAAAAAACTAAAAATGATCCTTCTCGTTTAAATTTAGAAAAATTGCTAACAGTTAAAGTATAAGCTCCTCCTGATAACCAATCCCACTCTCTCCACATTTTAGAATAAACAGCTAGAGAACTTGTTTGTTCTCTGCTTATTTGTAATCCACTTACTTCATCCTCGTGAAATTTAAAATTTCCTTCATATAAAAAGTCTTCTTTTAAGTGAAAATAAGGTATTTCAGGATTGTTATATTTGTTCAAAAAATATTTCTCAGTAAAATATCTAAGACCATCGACGTATTTGTTGTTTTTAGGAGAAAAAGTAGCTATATTTACCCCCTCACTACTAGGAACTCTAAAATTAGTCCAAGCTCTATAAACAGTGCCTTTTAAAAGAGGATTAACTGCTAGAGAAGTAGTATTAGGGAGGCCAGCTATTAACCAATCAGAATATTTACCTATAATTTCGTTAAGTTGTTCTCTAGTCATAATAATATTTCCATTTTCATCTTTCCAGTCAAAGGTAGCTCTTGATACTAAATACCACGCCCACTTTGCTGAAGGAAAAACTTGAGATTCTTGAGCAAAAGAAAGATTAGCAAAGAAGAAGAAAAGAATCAAAGAAGAAAGAAATGTTTTTTGATATTTCATTATACATTTTAATTAATTTAATTTTTAATTATATATAAATTATAATAAAATATTATAAAATAGAAAAATTTAACAAGATAAATTAATAATAAAATATTTAAAATATTAAAATAAGATGTTATCTAAAGAGGTTAGAAAATTATTTCTTTCTTTTTTTGAAAAAAAAGGGCACAAAATTTTACCTTCTTCTTCTCTTATTCCTTTTGATGATAATTCAGTGCTTCTTACGACAGCGGGTATGCAACAATTCAAAAAATATTTTACTTACGAGAAAAATCCTAAAAAAGATTTACTTAGTCAAAGAGTAACGACAATTCAAAAATGTTTTAGAACAACGGATATTGAAGAGATAGGAGACGAAAGTCATTTAACTTTTTTTGAAATGTTAGGAAATTTTTCTTTTGGCCCCATAGGGGAAGATAATCCTAAAAATTATAGCAATGATGGATATTTTAAAAGATCTGCTATTTTCTGGGCAAATGAATTTTTAACCAAGGAATTAGGATTAAAAATTGATTATGTAACAATTTTTCAGGGTGATAAAGATATACCCCTAGATCAGGAAAGTATGGAAATTTGGAAGGAGATTGGTTTTAGCAATGAAAGGATAAAAAAACGTGGAAAAGAAGATAATTTTTGGGGTCCAACTGGAGAAGAAGGTCCCTGCGGTCCTACTACAGAGATATATATTCAAGATTTAGAAATATGGAATTTAGTATTTAATGAATATTATCAAGATAAAAATAAAAAATTAAGGAAAATAGAGTTTCCAGGTGTTGATACAGGAATGGGTTTTGAGAGATTGTTAAAAGTACTTCAGTCCAAAGGCAATATTTTTGAAATAGATTTATTTCAAAAAATTAGTGACTTACTTGATAAAGGTATCACAAATTTTGATTTAAGAAGAAAAAGAATTGTTTTAGATCACTTACGAGGAAGTGTCTTTTTGGTTGCCGATGGTCTTTATCCAAGCAATTTAGCTAGGGGTTATGTTTTAAGAAGAATTTTAAGAAGACTTACTTTGAATTTAAAATTTTTAGGATTTAAAATAAAAAACCTAGATTTGTTGGTTAAAGCAATTATTGATGAGTATGTTGAGTTTTATCCTGAACTTAAAAACTTTGATAAAATAAAGCAAATAATTTTCGATGAAGTGAGCAATTTTGAAAAAACATTAAATATAGGTATTAAAAAATTTAATAAGTTGATAAAGGGAAATGAAAGTGGAGAAATTTTAGGAGAGAAAGTTTTTATTCTTCATACTTCTTATGGTTTGCCCATAGAAATAACTAAAGAATTGTTACTTAGTCAAAATATGGCATTCAATCAAATTGCTGAAGATGTTTATCAAAAATTATTTAAGAAACATCAAGAAATCTCAAAAAAAATCGATAATAAAAATTAGATTACATAAAATTTTTCGTTTAAAATATATTATGAGATTATAAAATATTTAGTTAATGAATAAAACTTATTTTTATCTTAAAGGGGAAGAATTAGGTGAAATAATAAAAAAAATCAGACTGAGTAAGGAAAAAGAAATTATTTTAGTTTTTAACGAGGAAACAAAATCATTAACTAATTCTGATAATCTCGATATTTTAAAGGATGAAATAAAAAAACTAGATAAAAAAGTTTATTTTAGCACTGATAACGAAAATATTTTAAGACTTTTGAATGTTAAAGGTTTAGATATATTTTTGACTGAATTTGAAGAGGATAAAAAACCTATTGTTGATATAAAACCTCCTTATCGTAAATTGAAAAATTTGTCTCAGTCTACAAATTTAAGCAAAGAGGAAATTCATCCTACAACTGAAATTCATTATTCTGATTCGAAAAAAAAGAATTTTATTTCTTCTTTGTGGCTAGCTTTTAAAATTATTTTTTCTTTCTCTTTTATATTCTCTTTAGCTTTCTTTATTTTTATTTTTGTTCAAAGCAAATCAGAAATAACTATAGAAACTAAAAAAAATAATATACCTATAAATGAAGTTATTACCATTGACAGTAATTTAGATAAGCCTATCGATTATGATAATAAAATAATTAAAGGAGAACAAATCAAGGTTTCTTTGGTTAAAACAGAGATTGTAAAACCAACAGGAAAAATTTTTACCGAAAAACCACCTTTAAAAGTTTCTTTTTTAAATTACTTGGATTACGAAATTCCTTTAGTAGCTGGTACAAGGGTAAGCTATGGTTCTAATGTTTTTAGAATTCAGAAACGAATTGTTATACCACCTAAAGTTGGTGAAAATCCGGGAATGATTAATGTAGAAGCATTGCCTGATATCATTAATGATGATAATTTAAATATCAACCAAGACACAAATCTTAAAATCCCAGCTTTAGAAAATAAAAAATTTGAATCTGGTTATTGGACAGATTTTATTAAGGTAAAAGCAGCGGAAAATTATAATTTGTCACCAATTAAGATGGAAAGCGAATTAGTTACTTCTGAAGATATTACTAATGCTAAACTTAATTTGGAAAAATCTCTGAAAGAAGCATTAAAGACGGAAATATCGATAAAATACCCCAATAGTTTTTATCCTTCTGATCCATTTTTAGCAAAAGTCAATATAATAAATATTAGTCATAAAGTAGGAGAAAAAACAGATAATTTATCTATTACAGGCGAAGGAATATTAGAAACAATAATAGTTTCTAAAAAAGATATTGAAGATTTGATAAAAAATTCTATTAATAAAGATATTTTAAATAATAAAGATAATCTTTTTGTTGAAAAACTTAATTTGCAAGAACCAGAATTAATAGATTTCGATCTTAATAAAAAGATGATTTTGTCTATTAAAGGAGAAGCAATTTTGGGACCAAATCTAAACGAGGAACTAATTAAAAAAGAACTGGTGGGTAAAAAATTAGATGAGGTAAAGCAATATTTTTCTAACATAAAGGGTGTAGATACAATTAGAATCAAAATTGTACCCCCATGGAAAAATTCTATGCCTACCAAACTAGAAAGAATTAATATAAATATTAAATAGTATAGTAATATAGTAATTTAGATATAATGCCGCGGTAGCTCAGTGGTTAGAGCGGGCGTCTCATAAGCGCCAGGTCGTGGGTTCGATCCCCACCCGCGGTACAAAAATTTACTCTATTTATCTTTTTATAAAAAATAATGATTTTTGATATTATAACCCTTTTTCCTGAAGCATTTAGTTATTTGAATTCTTCTTTATTAAGAAAAGCTCAAGAAAGGAAAATAATCAAAATTAGATTTTTTAATCCCAGAGACTTTATTAAAAACAAGCATCGTTCTGTTGATGACAAGCCTTATGGTGGTGGACCTGGGATGGTGATAAAATTTGAACCGGTATATTTAGCTTTAGAAAAAGCAAAAAAAATTAAAAAAGAAAAAAGAAAAATTATCTTAACTCACCCTGGAGGAAAAACTTGGACACAAAATTTAGCTAAAAAATTAGCTTCTAATGATCAGATTATTATTATTTGTGGACATTATGAAGGAATTGATGCTCGAATTGAAAAATTTGTTGATTTAAAGATTTCGGTAGGAAAATATATTTTAGGTGGAGGAGAACTAGCTGCCATGATAATTGTTGATACTATAGCTCGTCATTTACCGAAATATCTTCATAATCCATCTTCTTTGGAAGAAAGAAGGTTTAACGATTTAGTTTCTTTACCTTGTTATACTCGACCAGAAAAAATTAAAGTCAAAGGTAAGATATTATCTGTTCCTAAAATATTGCTTAGTGGTAATCATAAATTAATAGAGGAATGGAAGAAAAAACATATTAAAAAGTTGTAACTTTAAATTTTTATTTCGATTATTAAAATGAAAAATCAAGAATTAGCTAAGTTATTTAGAGAACTTGCTCTTTATCTTGAAATGAGAGAAATTCCTTTTAAACCTCGAGCTTACGAGAAAGCTGCTTACAGTATTGAATCATTAGAAGAGAATATTGAAGATTATTTTAAAAAGTATGGCAAAGAAGGATTAAAACAAATTCCAGGAGTAGGAGATTCGATCGCAGAAAAAATAATCGAATTTCTTAAGACTAATCATATTAAAGAACTAGATGAGTTTAAAAAAGAAATTCCAATCAACATTGAAGAATTAACTTCAATTGAAGGTATTGGGGCTAAGATGGTTTATAAACTTTATCATTTTTTAAAAATCAAGAATATAGATGATCTTGAAAAAGCTTGTTTAGAGCATAAAATAAGAAAACTTCCTGGTTTTGGAGAAAAAAGTGAAGAGAAAATTTTAAAAGGTATTCAATTTTATAAAAAAGAAAGCGGTAGATTTGTTTTAGGTTTAATTATACCTCTGGTTGAAGAAATAGTTTCTTATATAAAAGATTCTAAATATGCTTTAGAGGTTGTTGCTGCTGGTTCTTACAGACGTAAAAAGGAAACAGTGGGGGATATCGATATTTTGGCTACTTCTAATGAGTCTAAAAAATTAATTGATTATTTTATAAATTTCAAAGAAGTTGATTATATTTATGCTCAAGGACCTACTAAAACTATGGTAAGATTAAAAAACGGTTTAGATGTTGACTTAAGAGTAGTTTCCGAAGAAAGTTTTGGTGCTGCTTTAGCTTATTTTACTGGATCAAAAGATCATAATGTTGCTTTAAGAGAGTTAGCTATAAAAAAAGGATTAAAATTGAACGAATATGGTCTGTTTAATAAAAACGGAAAAATGATTGCCGGTAAAAATGAAGAAGACATTTATTCCTCCTTAGGATTGCAATGGATTCCTCCAGAAATAAGAGAAAACAAAGGAGAAATTGAACTGGCGCAAAAAAATAATTTACCTAAGTTAATTGACTATAATTCTCTTAAAGGTGATCTACAAATACAAACAAATTGGACTGATGGAGAAAATTCAGTAGAAGAAATGGTAAAAACAGCTATTAGTTTAGGTTTAGAATATATTTGTATTACCGATCACACTAAATCTTTAGCTATGACTGGAGGATTGGATGAAAAAAAATTATTAGGACAAATAAAGGAAATAGATAAGTTGAATTTGAAATATAAAAATAAAATCAAGATTTTAAAGGGTGCCGAAGTCAATATTTTAAAAGATGGTACCCTAGATATAGAAGACAATCTTTTAGCTCAATTAGATTTTGTTGGAGCAGCTATTCATAGTTATTTCAATTTACCTAAAGATGTTCAAACTTCGAGAATAAAAAAAGCCATGTCTAATC
>JBBINE010000029.1:0-5271 GCA_037444025.1 bacterium
TTTTTGAAAAAAATATTAAAAAAATTGTTTTTGATCGAGGAGGTTTTAGTTATCAAGGTCGCATAAAATATCTGGCAGAAAAATTAAGAGAAAAGGGAATAGAATTTTAAATGAGGGAAAAATTAGATTTCAAAGTAGTGGAAGTAAAAAGAGTAGCTAAAGTTACCGAAGGAGGAAAAAGGATAAAAGTTAGAGCGGTGGTAGTAGTAGGTGATTATGCAGGAAGAGTTGGTGTAGGAATTGCTAAAGGATTAGATTTTGCTGATGCCGTAGAAAAAGGAAGAAAACTAGCAGAAAAAAACATTATTGAAGTGCCTATATTAAACGGAACATTGCCTTATGAGGTAAAAGCTAAATACGGTGCAGCTGAAATTTTGTTGAAACCTGCCAAATCAGGTAGAGGGCTAGTAGCTGGTGGGGTGGTTAGAACATTGCTTAGTTTGGCTGGTTATTCAAATGTTGTCTCTAAGATAATAGGAGTAACCAAAAATCCATTATTGAATATTTTGGTTAGTTTAAAAGCTTTGGAAAAACTAAGGAGTAGCTACAGCCTTAAGGAAAAATTAAAGTCAACCGTCACCAAAAAATTTATCAATGCAAATTCATCAAATTAATTTCAGATTAAAAGGTAAAAAAAGAATAGGTCGTGGTGGAAAAAGGGGAAATTATTCCGGAAGAGGGATGAAGGGACAAAAAGCGAGAGCGGGTAGAAAAATTAGACCGGCTTTGAGAGATTTTATTTTAAAAATTCCTAAACTAAGAGGAATTAAAAACGTAAGAATAAATAAAAATATCTTTGTAATTAACATTGATAAAATTAATCAATCATTTTTATCGGGAGAAAAGGTTAACTTAAAATCTTTAAAAGAAAAGAAGTTATTAAAAATTCCTAAAGGAACTAAAAAATTAAGTGTAAAAATCTTAGGAAGAGGTAATCTTGATAAATCTCTTGTTTTTAGTAAAGATTTAATTTTTTCTCAGAAAGTATTAGAGCAAATTAAAAAAACAAATAGTAAAATTGAATGAAATTTTTCAGATTATTAAAACAATTATTTAAATATAGTGATTTAAGAAAAAGAATTTTTATAGTTTTAGGTTTACTTTTATTTTTTAGACTATTAGCTAATATTCCTTTGCCCGATGTTGATCTTAACAGATTTAAAAATCTCTTAGAAGCTAATCAATTTTTTGGTTTTATTAATCTTTTTTCTGGTGGTTCTTTATCAAAATTTTCTATAGCTCTTTTGGGTATTGGTCCTTATATTACAGCTGTTATTATTATGCAGCTTTTAACCTTTGTTTATCCTCGATTAAAAGAAATGTATTATGAGGAAGGTGAAAGAGGAAGGGCTAAATTTAATCAATACGCTCGTTGGTTAACTGTTCCTTTAGCTTTGGTTCAATCTTTTGGTTTTTTAAACTTTCTTCAAAGTCAAGGAATTATTTTTATTCCTAATCTTGTTTTTTTAATTAGAGATTCTATAATAGTGACTACTAGTACGATTATTCTTATGTGGCTGGGAGAATTAATTAGTGAACAAAAATTGGGCAATGGTATTTCTTTAATCGTCTTTTCAGGAATTATAGCCTCTGTTCCTAAATCTTTACTTCAAGTATATACTACTTTTTCTTTAGGTAAGATTCAGATCTATATATCTTTTTTAATGTTAGCTATTTTAGTTATTTTAGGAATAGTTTTTATTAATGAGTCGGAAAGAAGAATCCAGTTAGTTTTTGCTAAAAGAGTAAGGGGGACAAAAATTTACGGAGGAGCTAATACTTATTTGCCTATTAGAATTTCTCAAGCTGGAGTTATTCCTATAATTTTTGCTATAGCTTTACTGTTATTTCCTCAAACTTTAGTTCAATTTTTATCTTTAACCAAAATAAATTTTTTTAATACTCTTCTTTCCCAGATAAATAGTGTTTTAAATAATTTGTTTATTTTTTCTTTGCTCTATTTTATTTTAGTTTTTGCTTTTACCTATCTTTATACTTCTATTACTTTTAATCCCGAAGAGCTTTCTAAAAATATTCAAAAATCAGGTGCTTTTGTTCCCGGTGTAAGGCCTGGAAAAGAGACAGAAAAATATTTTCACAATATCGTAAGCAAACTTACCTTTTTTGGTGGAATTTTTCTAGGTATAGTAGCCATTCTTCCTTATGTTTTTCAGCTAATAACCAAAACACAATTTTTAGCTATTGGTGGAACATCGATATTGATAGTTGTTTCGGTAGCTATCGAAACTATAAAACAAATTCAAGCCGAATTAAGTTTAAGAAGATATGAAGTCTAAGAAATTACTTTCTTTGTTAAAAGGAATAAGAAAGGTTATATTTTTTACTGGACCACCACTTGCAGGAAAAGATACTCAAGCAAAATTATTAGCTAAAAGAAGCAAGGGAAAGTTTATAATTAGCCATGTAGTTATTGATAGATTTTTAAAAAATCAAAAATCTCGTTACCTTAAAATAGGAAAAAAGATTTTTAATCTTAACAAAGAAAAAGAAAAAAGATTTCAGGGAGGATTTTATTCGCCGGAGTTAGTTGGTTATATAATTTCAGAAAAAATAAAAAAAGAATTTTTACAATTGCCTGAGAATAAAAACAAAATTTTAATTTTTTCAGGTTCTCCTCGTCTAATTTCTGAAGCTAAAATAGAAATTAAAACCTTAAAAGAATTGAAAATTGATTTTATAGTTTTTTCTTTGATTTTAAGCGAAGAAGAAATTTTAAAACGAGCCGTTAAAAGAGGCCGGGATATAGAAGATAAAAAAGAGATTGTTCAAAAAAGAATAGAAAATTATAAAAAATATGTTTTACCAACAATAAATTTTCTCAAAAAACAGACAAAAGTTTTTGAAATTAAAAGTGAGGGTTCGGTAACAAAAATTCATAAGGAAATCTATTCTCTTTTTAAAAAGAATCTTTAATACTTATTTACTAAATAATAGTTTTGTGATATAATTTAAAATATATTTTAGCCCCGGTAGCTCAACTGGAAGAGCAGGAGCGTTCTAAGCTCAAGGTTGGGGGTTCGATTCCCTCCCGGGGTACTTTTTCTTTTAACTATCGTTAGAAAGTATAGTTTATAATTTATTAATTAAAATTAAAAAATAAGTATGTTTCCTTTAAATCGTTTCACTTTTAAAGCTCAGGAAGTTTTGATGAAGGCTCAAGATAAAGCTGTAGAACTTCATCATCCCGAGATAAAGGCTCTTCATATTCTTTGGGGTATTTTAACCATAGAAGAAAGTATTATTGCTGACATCTTAAAAGAACTTAAAACTAATGTTCAAGCTTTAAATCATACAGTCGAAGAAGAACTTAATAGAATACCTAAAATTTTTGTGGGCAGTAATATTGTCCAAGCTGATGTTTCTAAAGAGGCTTATCAAATTTTAGATCAAGCTAATTATCTTTCTAGAAAAATGGGTGATGAGTTTATTTCTTTAGAGCATATAATGTTATCTCTTACAGAAATAAGGACATCAGCTAAATTTATTCTTGAAAGATTTGGAATTACTTTTGATGGGGTTAATAAAGTAGTGACTAATCTAAGACAGGGACAAAAAGTAACTGATGAAACACCGGAAGCTAAATATAAAGTTTTAGAAAAATATGCCTTTAACCTAACTGAGTTAGCTAAGCAAAAGAAGTTAGATCCGATTATTGGTAGGGATAAAGAAATAAGAAGAGTAATAGAGATTTTGTCTCGAAGAACTAAAAATAACCCTGTACTTATTGGTGAAGCTGGCGTAGGAAAGACAGCTATTGTTGAAGGGTTAGCTCAAAGAATTGTTAGCGGTGATGTTCCAGAATCAATGAAGAAAAAAGAAATTCTTTCTTTGGATATTGGTTCTTTAATTGCAGGATCAAAATATAGAGGAGAATTCGAAGACAGATTGAAAGTTATTATTAGAGAAATAAAAATTAATGCCGGCAGGTTTATTCTTTTTGTTGATGAAATGCACACTTTAGTAGGTGCTGGTGCCGCTGAAGGAGCTATTGATGCTTCTAATTTATTAAAGCCTATTTTAACTAAAGGTGACTTTCAATTAATAGGAGCGACAACTTTTAGAGATTACAAATTACACATAGAAAAAGATCCTGCTTTTGCCAGAAGATTCCAGCCTGTTTTAGTGGAAGAACCATCAATAGAGGACAGTATTGCTATTTTGAGAGGTTTAAAAGAAAAATATGAACTTCACCATGGAGTTAAAATTCTAGATAATGCTGTAGTGGCAGCTGTGAAACTTTCTTCTCGATATATTACCAATAGATTTTTACCTGATAAAGCTATCGATGTGATGGATGAAGCAGCAGCTGCAGTAAAAATCCAGTTAGAAACTGTTCCTTCAGAAATAGAAGAATACAACAAAGAGATAAAAAAATTAGAGATAGAAAGAGAAGCTTTACTCAAAGAAGATACTTCTTCGAAGACACAACTTAGAAGTATTGAATCTCAGTTAGAAAAATTAAGAAAAGAAAAAAATAAATTAGATGAAAAATGGGCTTTAGAAAAGAAAATTGCCAATAGATATCAAGAATTAAAGAAAAAAATAGAAAACCTAAAGATTGAAGCAGAAGAAGCTGAAAACCAAGGAGATTTTACAAAAGTAGCTGAGATTTTATATGGAGAAATACCTAATCTTCAGAAAGAACTGGCTGATTTAGAAGTTAAAGCTAAAAAAATGAAAACAGTTTTTATTAAAGAAGTAGTTACCGAAGAAGATGTAGCTGAAGTCGTTTCTCGCTGGACTAATATTCCGGTAAAAAAGATTATAGAAGATGAGAAAGAAAAGCTTCTTAAGGGAGAAGAAATTCTTAGACAAAGAGTAATAGGTCAGGACAAAGCGGTATCTGCTGTTGTTAATGCTTTAAGAAGAGCTCGTGCCGGTTTAGCTGATGAAAAGAAACCTATTTCTTCTTTTCTTTTTTTAGGACCAACCGGCGTAGGAAAGACAGAATTAGCTCGGAGTTTAGCTGATTTTATGTTTAATGATGAGAAAGCTATGATCAGGATAGATATGTCAGAATATATGGAACTTCATTCAGTAGCCAAATTAATTGGTTCTCCTCCTGGTTATGTTGGTTATGAAGAAGGAGGTCAGTTAACCGAAGCTGTTAAACATCGTCCCTATAGTATTATTCTTTTTGATGAAATCGAAAAAGCTCATCCTGAAGTTTTTAATATTTTGCTTCAGATTCTTGATGAGGGTAGGTTAACAGATAGCAAAGGAACTACAGTTAATTTTAGAAATACTATT
>JBBINE010000030.1:0-4765 GCA_037444025.1 bacterium
ATACTACAGATTTTCAGGCAAGAGGAATTAATGCTCGTTTTCGTAGGAAAAATGGAAAAATTGAATATTTACATATGCTTAATGCTACTGCTTTAGCTATGGGAAGAATTTTAATTGCTATTCTAGAAAATTATCAAAGAGAGAATTATATCGAGATTCCAGAAGTATTAACGAAATATTTGAGGTTTAACAAAATTCAAAATTAATTTTTTTTAAAATCTTACAATCATATAAAGTGAATAAAAAAGAAAAATTTTGTTTAGTTTAAACTTTATATTATTGATTGTTTGTTCTGTATACGTAAAGCGGCAACCTTATAACCCATGGCTCTATAAACTTATTATTAAAGAATTTAATTTTTGTTTTATAATTTTTTATTAATGAAAAAGTTTGATTTTCTGCCTCATACTGCTGATTTTAAGTTTAAGATTTATGGAAAGGATTTAGAAGAAATAATTAATAATTGCCTTCTGGCTTTAAAGGAATTTTTTGAACCCCAGCTAACCGAAAAAAAGGTAGAAAAAGAAATAGAAGTTGAAAGCATAGATAAAATTTCTTTGCTAGTTGATTTTCTTTCGGAAGTCTTGGCAAAAACTTATATTGAAAAAGTAATTTTTACGCAATTTGAAAAAAAAATTTTGTCATCCCAAAATATTAAAGGAAAAATATCAGGATTTGTATTTGAAAAAATTAGCAAGGATATCAAAGCGGTTACTTATCATCAAGCAAGATTAAATAAGGTTGGTTCTGGTCTTGTTTTCGAGTTTATTATTGATGTGTAAAATGTTTTGTGATATAATTAGAAATATATTTTTAAAAACTTTATTGTTAAAATTTAAGGTCATAGAGAGTAAATTAAATTAAAATAATATTTAATTTTTTAATTGTTTTTGAAATATGCCCACTATTAATCAACTTTTAAGGAAAAGTAGAAGCAAAATAAAGAAAAGATCAAGATCACCTGCTCTTTTGACTATTTTTAATAATCTTAAAAGAAAAAGTAAATATTTGCCTTCACCTCTTAAAAAAGGGGTATGTTTAAGGGTTTACACCGCCACTCCTAAAAAACCAAATTCCGCTTTACGTAAAGTTGCCAAGGTTAGATTAAGTAATGGCGTAGAAGTGACTGCTTACATTCCAGGAATAGGTCACAATCTTCAGGAGCATTCAATTGTTTTAGTGAGAGGTGGACGTGTTAAAGATTTGCCAGGAGTAAGATACCATATAGTGAGAGGAGTCTATGATACCGCCGGGGTTCAGGATAGGAAACAAGGAAGATCTTTATATGGTGCTAAAAAACCAAAAGAATAAAATATTTATAGGGGTTGCTTTACCTTATGTTAATGGGGATATTCACGTAGGCCATCTAGCTGGATATTTAATTCCTGCCGATATTTTTGCTAGATACGCTAGACTCAAAGGGTATGAAGTATTAATGGTTTCAGGAGCAGATTGTCATGGCACTCCCATTACTGTTACTGCCGATGAGAGAGGTATCAGTCCAGAAGAAATAGTTAACGAATATTTTCCTAAATTAATTGACCTAACTAAGTTCTATAATTTAAGTTTTGATATTTTTACTTCTACTCGAACCTCAATTCATAAAAAATTATCGCAAGAGATTTTTATTAATTTGTTAAAAAACGGGTATATTTTTAAAGAGAAAAGTTATCAGTATTTTTCGGAAAAAGAAAAAAAATTTTTACCTGATAGATATGTTGAAGGAGAATGTTCCTTTTGTCACAGTGAAAAACAGAGAGGTGATCAATGTGAAAGTTGTGGCAGGGTCCTTAATCCAGGAGAACTTTTAAATCCTATAAGCAAATTAACCAAATCTCCAGTGATTTTAAAAGAAACGGAACATTACTTTTTAGATTATTCCAAACTTCAACCTGAGATAGAAAATTTTGTAAGAAATTCTTCTCATTGGCGTCCCTGGGTATATAGTGAAACTATTTCTTTTTTAAAAGAAGGATTAAAACCAAGAGCTATAACTAGAGATTTAGATTGGGGCATTGAACTACCGTATGAAATGATACCTCAAGATATGCTTATTGAAAATATAGAAAATAAAAGATTTTATGTTTGGTTTGAAGCTGTAATTGGCTATTTATCAGCCTCAGTTGAATGGGCTGAAAAAAATAATTCTTCGTGGGAAGATTTTTGGTTAAACGAAAATGCTCGTCATTATTATTTTACTGGAAAAGATAATTTAATTTTTCATACTATTTTTTGGCCAGGCCAATTAATAGGTCAAAGAAAAAAATATAATCTTCCTTATTTTCCTTCTATTCAAAATTGGTTATTACTTGAAGGCAAAAAATTTTCAAAAAGCAGAGGGGTTCATCTCGATTCAATGGAAATAGGAAAAAAATATGGAATAGATAATGTTAGATTTTATATTTTTTCTATTATCCCAGAAAACAAAGACAGTAATTTTATTTGGAAAGAATTTATTGAGACAATTAATAATGAGCTCGTGAGTAATATAGGTAATTTAATTCATAGAATTTTAGTTTTTGCTAAGAGGAAAAAAGAAGAGATTAAAAATTTTCCTTATGATCCAAGTAAAGAAATTCAAGATCAAATTAGTGCTGTTTTTGATAAAGTTTCTCAAGATCTGGAATACTGTCATTTTACTGAAACATTTAAGGATATTTTAGAATATGTTAAATTTGGTAATCAGTATTTAGAAAAAAACAAACCTTGGCAAAACGATAAAAATTCAATAAGTTCGTTAGTAGATGCTTTAAATATAGTTTACTCTTTAAGAACCTTACTATGGCCAATTATTCCTAAGAAAATGGATGAATTGAGTCAAATGCTAGGATTAGAGAAAATAGCTTCTTTGGTTGGTGAAAATAGATTTCAATTTCAAAAAATCCAAATTGATAAAATAAATTTTAATAATATTTATCCCTTGTTTGAACGAATTAACCTTTAAGCCACCACATATAAAAACTGTTTAACTCTCGGTGAAGCAAGTAAACAATCAAAAAAATAAAAAATAAAATTCTTCCTAAAACATCCAAAATTTCAAAAAGAATTTCCATTACAAGATTGAATTATAATAGGATTAGGAAGAAAAATCCTAGCTCCTATTAAAAAGCCTAATCCAAAACTAAGAAAGTTTATTAAAATAAAGATTAATAAAATTTTCTTTTTGTCCATAGAAAAATGAATCAAAATATTATTATCTTTATTTTACTAAATTTTTTTTTAATTTCTCTAACGGCTTTACTTTCTTTAAATAAAATTGACTTTTTTTGGAAACAGTTTCTTTTTTGGGTAATAGGTTTTTTGCTGTTTTTTAGTTATCGTTTTATTAATTACCGACTAATTTTTGAAAAATTTTACTTTTATTTAATACTTTTCTTATCTATCATTATTTTGATTTTAGTTTTATTTGTTCCTGGAAACATTAAAAGTTGGTTTTCTTTAGGTTCTTTTTCTATTCAACCATCTGAGTTCAGTAAGATAGGTTTCTTTTTGGTTATGGCTACTTTTTTATCTTACTACCAATTAGATTTAATTAATCCTTTTTATTTAATTTTTTCAATTTTTCTTATCAGTCCTTTTATTATTTTGATTATTTTGCAACCAGATTTTGGTATGGCTTTTCTTTATTTTTTAACATGGTTATTTTCAATAATTTTTTTTCTTTCGAGGAAAGAAATAATTATAGGAATAATAATTTTGTTTTTCATATTTTGCATTTTTTGGTTTTTTGTTTTAAAAGATTATCAAAAAAATAGAATTTTGGTTTTTATTAATCCTGAAATTGATCCTTTGAAAAGTGGTTATAATTCAAGACAGGTAAAACTTTCTTTAGGAACATCTAGTTTTTTTGGTAAAGGAATTGGTTTTGGGGAAATAGGTCGAGAAGGTTTTTTACCATCGGTTCATACTGATTTTATTTTAACTTTTATCATAGAAGAAAGAGGACTATTGATTTTTTGGTTATATTCTTTTTTAATTTATTTACTTTTAGCTGAAATTTTAAAAGCTCAACGTTTCCATACAGATCATGTGGTTAAAAATTTTTTATTGGTAATTTTTTGTTATTTTTTTTCTAAATATATAATAACCTCACTGGTAAATTTTGGTCTTTTTCCTATAGTCGGTTTACCGGTTCCATTTTTGAGTTATGGAGGCTCTTATCTTGTTTTTGACTTATGGCTTTTGGCAATAGCTTTAAATTTGAGTAAATAAAATTTTAATTTATAATATTATTATGTTAGATGGTTTTAAAACTGCTAAGGGAGAAAAACTTTTTAATAATGAGCTGATAAATGAGATAAAAAAATTTATTTCTGAAAATGATAAATTTGATTATCGTATTTTAGTAGGAACAGATTCTGAGCATTTTGATCACCATATAGATTTTGTTTCCGTGATAGTTGTTCATAGGGTAGGTCAAGGAGCAAGATATTTTTGGAAAAGGGAGATTTACAAGCAGAAATTTGGACTTCAAGAAAGATTATGGAGAGAAGCTACGTTGAGTTTAACTATTAGTCAAGAGATTATTTCTCGCTTATCGCAAGAAAATTTAACTTTTCATTTTGAAGTTCATCTTGATTTGGGTACTAAAGGAAAAAGTTTTTCTTCATTAAGAGAAATAATAAATCTTATAAGAAACTATGGTTTCGAGGTTAAAATTAAACCTCACTCTTATGCTGCTTCTAAAATAGCAGATAGGCTTATTTAACCTCTCTCACCTTACTTTCCTTGTCTTTAAACTAATTGTCACTGATTGTCCTGGATC
>JBBINE010000031.1:0-3226 GCA_037444025.1 bacterium
TTTTATTTAACAAAATAAAAAGAGGCTTGTAAAAGCCTCTTATAATTTATAATTTTCTTTTTTTTAATTCCTTCTAATTCCTTCTGTGCCAAATTACTCGTCCTTTATCATCATTAAAAATCTCCCTTATTTGTGAGGCAACATCTTGAAATGCCTCTTCTTCAGAAAAACCCATGCCTATAATTAAAAACTCGTCAAAGGGATCTCTCAGTCTATAATAAACTACGTCTTCCCCATAAAAAATTTCAGAGATTAAAATCCTACCTTCTATATAAACTATTCTAAATTTTCTACCGCCACTTTCTTCCATCTTTCTTTCCTCCTCTTGTTGTTTTCTAATTAAATAATAAAATAAAAAATAAAAAATAAAAAATTTTATTTCTTGGATGCAAAGATTGAAGTTAATTTATATCAGAGTAACATAACTTATGTTTTCAATATTTTCAATCCTCTTAGGAGCTTGAATTCTTTTAACAGCGGTTAATTTTTGGAGATCTATTTTTCTTATTTTGTCACCAATCAAAATCAATTCTTTTTCTTCAGATAAAGTATCGGCAAAAATTAATTCTCCATATTTAGAATTTGGAAAAATTATTACTCCCTTAGTACCACGATTTTGAACTTTAATTTCTTGCAAATTTACTTTTTTATAAAATCCTTTACTAAAAACCATAAGCAACCAATCGCTTTTTTTAACCAAAACTTTTTTGATTTTTGCTCCACCAACTTTCATTATCTTCAAACCTTTAGCTGTTTTGCTTTGAACAGGTAAATTATCCTTAAAAAGTAAAATATTTCCTTCTTCGCTTATTAAAGCTATAATTTCACCTCCAGCTAAGGGAACTGTTTCTACTATTAAATTCTTAGCTATTTGGATTCCGTTTCTTTTTTTAGTAGCAACCTCGTCTATTTTGATTTTCTTACCCATACCGTCAGCAAAAACAAGCAACAAATATTTTTTTTCACCTAAATCTCCCTTCTCAGTTAAAATTTTAATAATTTCATCATCTTTATCTAAAATTATTTGAGATTCTAAATAACGAGAACGATGATAAAAATTATATACCTCCACTTGATATAGTCTTCCCTTTCGACTTAGCAAATATAGTTTTTCTCTGGTAGAGCATGGTTTTAAGACTTTAGGAAAATTATTGTCTTTTAAATTTTTGTCTAAATTAAATTTATCAAAAGGAATGAGACTAACTAAATTTTTTTCATTGACAAAAAGCCAAACTCTTTCATCAGGAATTTCTGTTACTCTTTCATAGTTTAATTCTTGAGCTACAATTTTAGTCAATCTTGACGAAGGATAATTTTTAATTATTTCGTCAGCCTCTTTGATAATAATTTCATCTATTTTTTTAGCACTTTTTAAAATCAATTCTAATTCCTTTATCAAAGATCTTCTTTCCTTTAATTCATCCAAAATTTTATGCCTTTCCATTTGGGTCAAAGTACGAAGAGGCATCTCTAAAATGGCATCAGCTTGCTTTTCAGAAAGAGAAAATTTTTTCATTAAATTAGTTAAAGCTTCTTTTTTATCTTTTGATCTTTTAATCGTTTCAATCACTCGATCTAAATTTTCTAAAGCCTTATCAAAGCCTTCAAGTAAATGAACTCTTTCCTTGTTTTGTTCTAAATCAAATTTAGTGCGTCTTTTAATAACTTCTCGACGATGATCAATCCAAGCTAACAAAAGTTCTTTTAACCCAAAAATTTTAGGCTGGATCCCCTTTTCTAAGGCAATAAAATTGAAATAAAAAGTTTTTTGTAAAGAGGTTAGTTTATAAATATTGTTTTTTAATTTTTCTAAATCAACATTTGCTCTTGGTTCTATTACTATTCTTATTCCATCTTTGCTTGATTCATCTCGAATATCTTTAATATCTACTAAAACTTTGTCTAAAGAAAGGTTGGCAATTTCTTTCACTAATTCAGATTTATTAACTTGCCAAGGAATGGATTTAATAATTAATCTCTTGTAATCACCCTTTCCTTTTTCTTCTTCAATCTCTCCTCTTAAAACTATCCCACCTTTACCTTTTTCATAAGCTTCCACCATTTTATGGCCACCAAAAATAACTCCCCCCAAAGGAAAATCCGGTCCTTGGATAAAATTTAAAATTTCTTTAGTTTCCGCTTCTGGTTTTTTTATTAAAAATTTAATCGCTTCCATTACTTCGCTTAAGTTGTGAGGAGGAATATTGGTTGCCATACCGACAGCAATTCCAAGACTTCCATTTACTACTAAATTAGGTATTTTAGAAGGCAAAACTGTAGGTTCTTTTTTAGTATTGTCGTAATTGGGTCTAAAATCCACTGTTTCTTTATCAATATCAGTCAACATTTCTACTGCAAATCTTGACATTTTTGCTTCCGTATACCTCATCTGTGCTGGAGGATCGCCATCAATGGAACCGAAATTTCCTTGTCCCAAAACCAACGGATATCTTAGAGAAAAATTTTGAGCTAAACGAACTAAAGCTTCGTAAACAGGAGTATCACCGTGAGGATGATAACGAGCTAAAACATTCCCCACGATATTAGCACATTTAGTAAATTTTTCATTTGGCCAAAGAGATAATTCTTTCATAGTATACAAGATTCTTCTTTGCACTGGTTTTAAACCATCTCGAGCATCAGGCAAAGCTCGAGAAACAATAACTGACATAGCATAATCAAGATACGCTTGTCTAAGCTCTTCGGTTATTTCTTGGCTAATGATTCTACTAACCATAATTTATCTTTTTAAGTTAACAAATTTTTATCTACCTAGAAGGTCGAAAATAGCTGCTAATCCTGTTTGAAAATTATCTTTAATAAAAGCAAAAGTTTGCTCTGCGGGTGAAGGACCTAATCTCACTCCATAAATAATATGACCTCCAGTAAACCACCACATAAAAAACAAAAAAGAAAAAGTTAAAATAGCATATAGTACTGATTTTTTCATTTTAAAATAAAAATAAGATTATCGACCTTTTTAGGATTTATTTTTATTTTACTTCCTTTTTCTTTGTTAAATTTAGGAAGATTAATTTCTCTCTCTGTTATTAATACTTTGGTTTTGAATTCTTTCAGTGTATCCATATCATTAAAATGAGGGGAAAAAATAACTTCAATTTCTCTGGCTATCATCCTTATTTCTTTCTTTACATTTTCTTCTATTTTTTCATCAAAATAAAAAAGACATTCGTCTTCTTCTTCAAGAAAGAAAGATAATTTATTT
>JBBINE010000032.1:0-3217 GCA_037444025.1 bacterium
TCTAAAATAAACTTCTCCTATGTTATATTCTCCCGGAGAATTGAAGATTTTATCTCTATTAAGATTTTTTTCTAAGTCTGTCAAGATAATACTATTATTCTCGCTTATTCTAGGAGGATCAACTAGAAATTTAGCTGTTTTAAATTCAATCTCACAATGATTATCCAACTTTTTAATTTCCATTTTTTTTAAAAAATAAATTACATTTTTTTATAATATGGCTATTCGATTCAAGGATTTGAGAAAGTTATTTTTAATTTTACCATAAATTAAAAAAAATTATGTTATAATTTAAATCATGAAAACAAAAGAAAAAAATGAATTAAAGATAAAAATCAATAAACCGTTAAATATAGGATCAATCCTTGAAGGAGAAGTTATTAGTAAGAAAGGAAAAGAAATTTATTTAGATTTGAGTCCATACGGCACAGGAAGAGTTTATGGAATTTTTTATCTTCAAAGCAAAAATTTAGCCCAAAAGGTAAAACCTGGAGATCGAGCAGGAGCTAAAATTGTTGGTCTTAATGATGGTTACGGAAATTATGAAGTTGTTTTACAGGAAATGCTGCAATTGGATAGATGGCAAAAAATTTTGGAATATTACAAAGAAAATAAAATACTTGAACTGGAAATAAAAGAAGCTAACAGAGGAGGGTGGATTGTAGAAGTTGAAGGAATAAATGGTTTTATTCCTGTTTCTAATTTATCTCCGGAGTATTATCCTCGAATTGATTCTAATAATAAAAATCTGATCTTGGAACATCTTAAAAAATTTGTCAAGAAAAAAATAAAGTGTCGTATCATTTCTGTCAACCCTGAAAGCAATAAACTTATTCTCTCTGAAAAAGCAGCCAAAGAAGAACTTTATCGAGAAATCTTAAACCAGTATATTGTAGGTGAAATTTTAAATGTAAAAATAGTAGGTTTAAGTCAATTTGGTTTATTTGTGAGATTTCATGAAAATCCTCCTATAGACGGTCTTATCCATATATCAGAAATACCCGAAGAAAGTTCTAATTTAGAAAAGAAATTTAAAGTAGGAGATGTTCTTAAGGCTAAATTGATTCAACTAAAACAAGATAAAGTTAGTTTTAGTCTCAAAGATTTAAGTGAAGATAAGTGGGTTGTTTTTGTTAAAAATCATAAAGTAGGAGATAAAATAGAAGGAATGGTTGAAGAAAAAAATGATATTTTTGCTATAGTTAAAATAGATAACACTCAAGGATTAGTTTTTGAAGATTCAGAGAAATTAAAGGTTAAAGAAAAATATCTCTTTACCATAGACAAAATTAATTCAAAAGAAAAAAGTCTGATATTAAAATTAAGTAATGAATAAAAATCTTAATCTCCTTCTTATTCTCTCTTTCGTCTTGCTTTTTTTAATTTTATTTATTGGTTATAACGAAGTTTCAAAGCCAGAAGAAATTTCTCTTCGCTCTTTTTTAGAAAAAGTCCAAAACGGAGAAATAAAAAACGTTAATCTTCTTGATCAGGGAGCTGTTCTTACAGGTAAAAATCAAAAAGGAACAGTTTATAAAACAAGCAAAGATCCTAATACTCCCCTTTATGATCTTCTTAAAGATTTCGGTATTAACTCATCAACCATTTTTTCTTTAGAAATAAAAAAAGAAACAACTGGCTGGAAAGAATTAGGCTTGGGTATACTTTTTAATTTTATTCCTTTATTAATAATTATCTGGGTGTTTTGGCAAATATTTAGGCAAACTCAAAGAGGCACTAGCCAAATATTTTCTTTTACTCGCTCAGGTATTAAAGTTTATAATCCCAATGATCCTAATAAAGTAACCTTTAATGATGTAGCTAATTTAGCGGAAGCTAAACAAGAATTGATGGAGATAGTAGAGTTTTTAAAAAATCCGGATAAATTTTTTCGCCTTGGTGCTAAAATTCCCAAAGGTGTTTTATTGGTCGGACCACCTGGATCAGGCAAAACCCTTTTAGCTCGAAGTGTAGCTGCTGAAGCTGGAGTTCCTTTTTTTTATATTTCAGGATCAGAATTTGTAGAGATGTTTGTAGGTGTAGGTTCAGCCCGAGTGCGCGATTCTTTTGCTATTGCTAAAAAACATCAACCTTCGATTCTCTTTCTAGATGAAATTGACGCCATTGGAAGGACTCGAGGTTCAGGAATAACTGGTGCCCACGAAGAAAGAGAACAAACTTTAAATCAAATTTTAGTAGAAATGGATGGATTTGAAAAAACAACCCGCTTAGTTGTTATCGCTGCTACTAACCGACCAGATGTTCTCGATCCAGCTTTATTAAGGCCTGGAAGATTTGATAGAAAAATTATCTTAGACTTACCTGACATCAAAGCTCGAGAAGAAATTTTAAAAATTCATCTTAAAGACAAAAAAATTGGTAAAGTTAATTTAAAGCAAGTAGCGGAAAGAACTCCTGGTTTTTCTGGCGCTGATTTGGCTAATTTGTGCAATGAAGCAGCTATTTTGGCAGCCAGAAGAAATAAAGAGGTGATAGAACAAGAAGATTTACTTGATTCGATCGAAAAAGTTCTTCTTGGCCCAGAAAGAAAATCAAAAGTTTATTCTAAACAAGAAAAAGAAATTGCGGCTTATCATGAAGCCGGTCATGCTTTGGTAGCTCATTATCTTCCCTATTCTTCTCCAGTGCAAAAAATTTCTATTATCCAAAGGGGAAGAGCTGGAGGTTATACTTTAAAAACACCTTTAGAGGAAAGAAATTTTTATTTTAAGAAAGAATTTTTAGATGAATTAGCCTCTATCCTTGGAGGTTATGCCGCTGAAAAAATAATTTTTCAAGATATAACCACTGGAGCCAGCAGTGACTTAGAAATTGCTACAGATTTAGCTAAACAACTTGTAGTTAAATTTGGTATGTCAGAAAAATTAGGGCCTCTTTCTTTAACCAAATTAAAACCCTCTGAATTTTATATGGAAAAAGAATATTCGGAAAAAACGGCTGAAGTTATTGATGAAGAAATCAAAAGGATAATTGATTCTACCCTAGAAAGAGCTTTGAAAGTTTTAGAAATTAAAAAAGATAAACTAGAAAAAATTGCCAAAACCTTGATTAAAAAAGAAGTAATCGAAACTAAACAATTCGAAAAATTAGTTGGTGAAAAAAAGGGAAGCTTAACTATCTAAAAAGTAGTAGTAGCTCTTTTCCACCCTCCATTCGTCTTTACATAAAAATAATTCTCATCCCAAGCAATATCACC
>JBBINE010000033.1:0-3187 GCA_037444025.1 bacterium
AATTTTTAAATATTTAAACTCAGTTTTATAATTAAATCAATGAAAAAAATTTCTGTAGTTATCCCCTGCTATAACGAAGAAAAAACTATTGCTAAAGTAATAAATTCTGTTCCTAAAGAAGTTTTTGAAATTATTGTTGTTGATAATAATTCTACAGATAAAACCTCTGAAATTGCGAAAAATTTAGAAACAAAAGTTATTAAAGAAACAAAACAGGGATATGGGGCTGCCTTAAAAAGAGGATTTAAGGAAGCAAAAGGAGACATTATTGTTACCCTAGATGGCGATGGACAATATCCTGGAGAGAAAATTTTAGAATTAGTTGAATATTTTGAAAAGAATAATTTAGATTTTTTAAATTGTGTTCGTTTCCCTCTACAAAATAAAAACTCTATGCCTTTTATAAGAAAAATAGGTAATTACTTTTTTAATCTTGCTGTTTTTATTACTTTTGGCATTAAAACAAAAGATTCTCAATCTGGAATGATGATATTTAAAAAGGAAATCTTGAAAAAAATTAATTCAGAAAGTGATGATATGCCTTTATCTGAAGAATTAAAAATAAAAACAATACTAAATAAATTTAAATATGCTGAAATAAATATTCCTTACTATCCAAGAGAAGGAGAATCGAAGTTAATTCCCTGGAAGCACGGTATAAAGAATTTATTTTTTTTATTAAGACTAAAAACTAAATTCTTTAATAAAAATTTTATAAAAATTTGTCTTTTTTCGATTTTAATTACTATTTATTTAATTTTTACCTCATTGAATCTTAACAAGCCTTTTATCAATGTAACTTCTGATACTAATGGAGAAAACGGTTTAGCTGTTTTGAATTTGTTAAACATTGGGGTATTTGATCTTAAATTTGGAAAATATGTAGGAGGATATTTAAAGAAAGAAAGTTTTAATTTTGAAAAAGCAAAAGAAAATCATGAATTTTATGCACATCATCCTATGTTTTATCTTTATCCTGCTTATTTTCTCTATAAAATTTTCGGAATATCTGAAACAACTACTAGAGGAGGACCTATGATTATGTTTATTTTAGGAATAATATTTTTCTTTTTAGCTTTAAATAAGATATTTAATAATTTTTGGTTACCTTTTTTGATAACTCTAATTTTTATCATTCTTCCTGGCACTGTTTATTATGGAACAACTTTTGAGCTTGCAGTTTTTAGTCTCCCAAATGCTTTAATTACTTTCTCTCTTTTCGTTTTTTATTATTTTGAAAGAAAAAATATTTATCTTTATTTATTAATCATTTCAATATTTTGGGGTGGCCTTATGGGATGGTTTTATTTCTTTATGCCTGTTAGCATTTGGTTTTATCTTCTTTTTGATAAAAATACTTATTTCAAAAATGAAAAGAAAAAACTTTTAATTATATTGCCTTTAGTTTCTCTTTTTGTTTTTGCTTTAAATATCTTTCATTTTTATCTTTTAAATGGTAATTATGTTTTTAAAGATCTTTTATATGCTTTTTCATATAGAGCTCAAAGATTACCTCTTCAATTTTGGATTAGAGATATTTACAAAAGAATGGAATTAAACTTCAATCTTCTGTTTTTATGGTTATTCATTTTAGGAATTTATATTTATTTTTCTTTTTACTTCAAAAAATATAAAATTTTATTTCCATTAATTTTGATGCCGATCTTAAATACTTTAGTTTTCTATCAGTGGAGTACTCATCCTTTTGGAGTTATTTTCTTTCTACCTGCAGTTGCTTTAGGAGTAGGGTTTTTAATTTTAACTATAATAGAGAGATTTAAATCTTATGGTATTTTAATTGGACTTATAATTTTAGTTTTTGGTTTTTATCTTTCTTATCAAAAATTAGATTTTTTTGTTAATAAATTTTTAATATTAGGAGAAAAAGATGTTCAACTTCTAAAAGAACTTAAAGATCAAATAAAAGATAATGAAATTTGTTTAGGACAAAATCAGATGGGGCTTTATTATGGAGGAATTGCGATGTGGTATTTAAGAAAAAATATTCTTTTTTCTCCTGATTGTTTAGAAAGTAAAAAAACAAGATTAGCTATTGTTTTTAATCCTCAATTGGGTGAATTTTATCAAAATGAAATAAATCCTTTTCTGAACAAAGGTTTCAAACCAGTTGGGTGCGCTGATTTATGGTGTATTTTGATTAAACAATGAAAAATTTAGTTAATAAGTTTTTTCTTTACGGAGTTGGAGGTGGGATTGCTTTTCTAATAACTTTCTTCACAACTTATTTTTTAACTGAAAAATTACATATCTATTACTTAATTTCTGCCATAACCGGATATATTTTAGGGCTTTTCTTTAACTTTTCGTTTCAAGCTTACATTACATTTAAAACAAAAAATATTTTATTTCTATATAGGTTCATTAAGTTTTCTATTTTTCAACTCGTAGGTTTGTTAGTATATTCTTTTCTTCTTTTTCTCTTTACTGATATTTTTAAAATCTATTATTTAATTTCTTTAATCCTAACTTCAGGTATAGTTTATATTATAAACTTTCTCTTATCCAAAAATCTTGTTTTTAAATAGAAACTGTGGAAGTTTTAAAAGGATTCTTCTTAAAATAAAAAATTTTGGCGGTTTTAACTTATTTACTATCCAAGCTCCTTGAATCTCTTGCCATCCTCTTATTCTTTGCTTAATATCTCTTGCGCTGTTCCCTCCTGTTCTCATATAAACCAAAACTTTTGGTAGATAAAAAGTGGAAATTTTATGAATTTTTAAAAATCTAAACATAAGCTCATAATCTGCAGCTATTGGAAAATCTAATCTAAATTTTCCATATTTTTGATAAATTTCTCTTTTGACAAAAAAGGCAGGGTGCGGAGGTATCCATCCATTATTTAATTTTTCTTCCTTATATTCTCCTGATACCCAATATCTAACTTTCTTTGAAACATCATTTTTATCGACATAAATAATATCCCCGTAACAAGAATCAACATTATTTTTTACAAAAACTTCGACAACTTTTTCAATAACATCTTTGCTTGCATAAAAATCATCAGAATTTAAAATTCCAACAATATCACCTGTTGCCAAATCAATTCCCTTATTCATTGCATCATAAATTCCTTTATCTGGTTCAGAAACAATTTTTGAAATTTTATCTTTATATTTATTTACAATTTCTAAAGTTCCATCTTTTGAAGCTCCATCAATAATAATAT